>JAYUMN010000024.1:0-12554 GCA_043762595.1 Frankiales bacterium | reverse complement strand
CCCGGTGGTACCACGGTTGAATTCCGGGACGTCTCACGCGTGTTCGGGGCCGCCCGAGCGCTCGACGGCTTCTCCTTGCAGATCGAGCCCGGTGAGCTGCTGGCCCTGCTCGGGCCCTCCGGATGCGGCAAGACGACCGCGCTCCGGTTGTTGGCTGGCTTCGACCAGCCCACCAGCGGCGCGGTCGTCGTGAACGGCCAGGACGTCTCACGGGTGCCAGCCAACCGGCGCGACATGGGCATGGTCTTCCAGTCGTACAGCCTGTTTCCCACCATGTCGGCCCGGGACAACGTCGCATTCGGCCTGCGACTGCGCAAACAGGGGTCGGGTGAGCGGCGGCGGCGTGCGTCCGAGCTGCTCGACCTCGTCGGCCTCGGCGAGCACACGGCGAAGTACCCGCACCAGCTCTCCGGCGGCCAACAGCAGCGGGTGGCGCTCGCGCGCGCGCTGGCGATCGAGCCGGCGGTTCTGCTGCTCGACGAGCCGCTGTCGGCCCTGGACGCCAAGGTCCGTGAGCAGCTGCGCGAGGAGATCCGCCGCATCCAGCTCGAGCTCGGCGTCACCACCGTGTTCGTCACGCATGACCAGGAGGAGGCGCTGTCCATGGCCGACCGGGTCGGGGTCATGCGGTCCGGCCGGCTCGAGCAGTGCGCCCGCCCGGCCGAGCTCTACGACCGGCCGGACACACCATTCGTCGCGGAGTTCGTCGGGACGATGAACCGGTTCCCGGGCTTCGCCGAGGCCGGTGGTCGGGTCCGGGTCGCCGGGCAGGTGCTGCCCGCGGACGGCCAGCACGAGGCGCCCGGGAGTGCGGTCACCGTCCTCGTGCGCCCGGAGGCCGTGGAGGTGGCTCCGGCCGACCGGGGGGATGCCATCGTGGTCGTCGCGACGTTCCGCGGCGCGACGACCCGGCTCCGCCTGCGGCGCGCGGACGGAACCGAACTGCTCGCCGACATCGCGTCGCATCGCGCTGGCGCACTCGGCGCCGGGACGAGGGTGTCGGTGTCCCTGCAGGACCGTCCGGTCCTGCTCGCCACCCAGTGAGAACCGACCGCGGGACGCTCCGCCCGGGGCCGGACGGGGACGGTGGCTACCGGCGGCTCGAGCCCGGGCCGGCCGAGCCGTCCGTGGTCCGCAGCGATCTGCGCTCCGGACCGCCGGGCGGCGAACCGTTGCTCAGCGTCGCCCACCTGTCCGACCTGCATGTGTGCGACGCCCAGTCCCCGGCCAGGGCCGAGTTCCTCGACCGGTGGGCCGACCCGGACTCGCCGCTTCGGGAAGCGCTCGCCGAGGTCGGCACATACCGCGCCCAGGAACTGCTCACCACCCAGGTCGCGGACGCGGCCGTCCGGTCGATCAATGGGTTGTCCGGCGTGGACGTCGTCCTCGTGACGGGTGACGCCACCGACAACGCGCAGGCCAACGAGCTCGACTGGTACCTCGCGCTGCTGGAGGGTGGCCTGGTGCGGCCGGACTCGGGCGACCTGCAGCGGTGGGAGGGGGTGTCGGACGAGGTGGTCCCGGACGAGCGGTTCTGGCACCCGTCGGACCCGCGTGGCGACCTGCCGCGCGCGCGCTATGGCTTCCCGGCGGTGCCCGGGCTGCTCGACTGCGCTCGCCGGTCGTTCCAGGCCGCCGGACTGGACCTGCCGTGGCTCGCCGTGCACGGCAACCACGACCGGATGCTCCAGGGCACCGTCCCGGCGACCGGCCTGCTCAGCCAGGCGCCCACCGGCTCGGCCAAGCCGATCGCGGTGCCCGAGCACTGGAGCGATGACGCCGTCCTGGCGCTCCTGGTGGGCCTCGAGACCTGCGACCCAGCGGCGATCGCGTCGCTGGCCCAGATGCGGATGCGCCGGGTGACCGCCGATCCGGGTCGCCGGGTGATCTCGAAGCAGGAGTTCGTGGCCGCGCACTTCGGCCCGGCCGCCCGGCCGGTCGGTCACGGTTTCGCAGCCGCGCAGCGCTCGAGTGGGCAGGCTTACTACCGCTACGACCACGGCCGGGTAGCTGTCCTCACCCTCGACACCGTCAACCAGCACGGTGGTTGGCAGGGATCGCTCGACCAGGCCCAGCTGGCGTGGCTGCAGGCTGAGCTCGAGGAGGCGGACGCCGAGCGGCGTTACGCCGTCCTCGCCAGCCACCACCCCCTGCACACGCTGACGAACGACCGGGCCCTCGACGGCTCACGCAGAGTGCTGGCCGCGGAACTCGCCGCGGTCCTCAAACGCCACCGCAGCGCCGTCTTGTGGCTGAACGGGCACACCCATCGCACCACCGTCACGCCACACGGGCAGCTGTGGGAGGTGACCGCCCCCTCGCTCATCGACTGGCCGCAGCAGGCCCGTCTGGTGTCGCTGCTCCGGTCCGGCGACGGGTCCCTGACGATCGACGCCACCATGGTGGACCACGTTGGGACCGCCCCTTGGACCGGCGGCACGGATTCCCCGGAAGAGCTCGCCGGGCTGTCGCGCGAGCTGGCCGCCAACGACTGGCAATGGCGCAACCACCCGCTCGAACAGCACCCCCGCGCCGGGACCCCGCAGGACCGAAACGTGCGGCTGCTGCTGTCCGACCCGTGGTGCTGAGCCCACACCGCCAGCCGAGCGCCACCGGCAGCTCACCTGCGATCGCAGCGAGACGCGGCGATCATTTGCAGGCGGCCACGACGCAGCGCTACCAGCCGCGTTCGCGCCAGACCGGCAGCGACGGCCGCTCGGCGCCGAGGGTGGTGTCGCAACCATGCCCCGGGTAGACCCAGGTCGCGTCCGGGAGCGGCCCAAAGACCTTGCGTTCGAGATCGTCCAGCAGGGTGCCGAAACGCACCGGGTCGTCCTCGGTGTTGCCCGGACCGCCGGG
Source organism: Frankiales bacterium (assembly GCA_043762595.1). Classification (GTDB taxonomy): domain Bacteria; phylum Actinomycetota; class Actinomycetes; order Mycobacteriales; family SCTD01; genus JAYSQK01. Next base: position 9,695 of record JAYUMN010000024.1, on the reverse strand, counting down.
GAACAGCGAGTCGCCGGTGAACAGGTGCGGCTCGGCCGAGTCCGCGTCGTACAGCAGGGCGACCGAGCCAGGGGTGTGCCCGGTGATGGTGATGGCGGTGACGTGGGCCTTGCCGATGGTGACCACGTCGCCGTCGGACAGCAGCCGAGTCGGCGCGACCGGCAGATCGGCCGCGTCGGCCTCGGTCGCGAGCACGGGCGCTCCGGTGGCCTGGACCACTTCGACGAGCGCCTGCACGTGGTCCCAGTGGCCGTGCGTCTCGACGATCCCGACGAGCGGGTCGTCGCCGAGCAGCGCCAGCAGCACCGATGCGTCACCGGCGGCGTCGACCAGCAGCGTGTCTCCGGTCGCGGTGCACCGCAGCAGATAGCAGTTGTTGTTGAACGGGTTGGTGGCGACCTTGGTGATCCGCAACCCCGGCAACTGGCGGACATCCGCCGGCCCGCCGACCTCGACCGCGCCTGTGTACGTCGTCACGTTGCTCCTCCGGAAGCGGCTTGTCCTCCTGCGACGTTAGCCTGAGGGCGGCTTCCCCAGCCGGCCCCCGATGGACAAAAGGACCTCATGGCTGACCGCCTGGTCGTGCGCGGTGCGCGCGAGCACAACCTCAAAGACGTCTCGCTCGACCTGCCCCGCAACGCGCTGGTCGTGTTCACCGGTCTGTCCGGCTCGGGGAAGTCCTCGCTCGCGTTCGACACGATCTTCGCCGAAGGTCAGCGGCGTTACGTCGAGTCGCTCTCGGCGTACGCCAGGCAGTTCCTCGGCCAGATGGACAAGCCGGACGTCGACTTCATCGAGGGCCTGTCGCCGGCCGTGTCGATCGACCAGAAGTCGACCAACCGGAACCCGCGGTCGACGGTCGGCACGATCACCGAGGTCTACGACTACCTCCGTCTGCTGTTCGCCCGTGCCGGCACCCCGCACTGCCCCACGTGCGGCCGGGTGATCGCCCGGCAGCAGCCGAGCCAGATCGTCGACCGCGTCCTCGAGCTCGATGAGGGGACCCGCTTTCAGGTGCTCGCACCCGTCGTACGCGGGCGCAAGGGGGAGTACGTCGAGCTGTTCGCCGAGCTGCAGACCAAGGGCTACTCGCGGGCCCGGGTCGACGGTGTCGTGCACTCGCTCGCCGAGCCGCCGAAGCTCAAGAAGCAGGAGAAGCACACCATCGAGGTGGTCGTCGACCGGCTGACCGTCAAACCCGATGCCAAGCGCCGGCTCACCGACTCGGTCGAGACCGCCCTCGGGCTCGGCGGCGGTCTGGTGGTCCTGGATTTCGTCGACCTGCCGGAGGACGACCCGCACCGCGAACGCACCTTCTCCGAGCATCTCGCCTGCCTGTACGACGACCTGTCGTTCGAGGAGCTCGAGCCCCGGTCGTTCTCCTTCAACAGCCCGTACGGGGCGTGCTCGGAGTGCCACGGCCTCGGCACCCGCAAGGAGGTCGATCCCGAGCTGGTCGTCCCGGACCCGGACAAGAGCTTCGCCGAGGGCGCGATCCAGCCCTGGTCGAGCGGGCACAACATCGAGTACTTCGGCCGGCTGGTCCAGGCGCTCGGCGACGCAATGGGCTTCAACCTCAAGACCCGCTGGCGCAACCTGACCAAGGCCCAGCAGCAGGCGGTGCTGCACGGCCACGACACCGAGGTGCACGTCCGCTACCGCAACCGGTACGGACGCGAGCGCAGCTACTACACCGCGTTCGAGGGCGTGGTGACCTTCCTCGAGCGGCGGCACGGCGAGGCCGAGAGCGAGACCAGCCGGGACCGGTTCGAGGGCTACATGCGCGAGGTGCCCTGCCCGGTCTGCGGTGGCGCCCGGCTCAAGCCCGAGGTACTGGCCGTCACCCTGGCCGACCATTCGATCGCCCAGGTCGCGGCGATGTCGATCGGCGACTGCGCCATCTTCTTGCGCGGGCTTGAGCTGGACAACCGGCAGCGGATCATCGCCGAGCGGGTGTTGAAGGAAGTCAACGCCCGGCTGGGCTTCCTGCTCGACGTCGGCCTGGACTACCTCTCGCTGGACCGTGCCGCAGCCACCCTGGCCGGTGGCGAGGCGCAGCGGATCCGGCTCGCCACCCAGATCGGCTCGGGCCTGGTCGGTGTGCTCTACGTTCTGGATGAGCCCAGCATCGGGTTGCACCAGCGCGACAACCGCCGGCTCATCGACACCCTCATCCGGCTCCGTGACCTGGGCAACACGCTCATCGTGGTGGAGCACGACGAGGACACGATCCACGCCGCGGACTGGGTCGTCGACATCGGACCGGGGGCTGGTGAGCACGGCGGGCAGGTCGTCGTCAGCGGGACGGTCGCCGACCTGCTCGCCTCCAAGGACTCCGTGACCGGCATGTATCTGTCCGGTCGGCGCTCGATCGAGGTGCCCACGACCCGACGGCCGCGGGACAAGCAACGGCAGCTCACGATCGTCGGCGCCCGGGAGCACAACCTGCGGGACGTCACCGTCGACATCCCGCTCGGCCAGCTCGTCGCCGTCACCGGCGTGAGCGGCTCGGGCAAGTCGACGCTGATCAACGACATCCTGGCCGCGGTCCTGGTCAACCAGCTGAACGGCTCACGGGAGGTCCCCGGCCGGCACACCCGGATCAACGGCCTGGGCCATCTGGACAAGGTGGTACGGGTCGACCAGTCGCCGATCGGCCGCACCCCGCGCTCCAACCCGGCGACCTACACCGGCGTCTTCGACCACGTACGCAAGTTGTTCGCCGAGACCACCGAGGCGAAGGTCCGCGGCTACCTGCCCGGGCGGTTCTCCTTCAACGTCAAGGGCGGCCAGTGCGAGGCCTGCTCCGGTGACGGAACCATCAAGATCGAGATGAACTTTCTGCCCGACGTCTACGTCCCGTGCGAGATCTGCCACGGCGCCCGTTACAACCGTGAGACGCTTGAGGTGCACTTCAAGGGCAAGACGATCTCCGAGGTGCTCGACCTGCCGATCGAGCAGGCGGCGACCTTCTTCGAGGCGGTCCCGGCGATCAGCCGACACCTGAAGACCCTTGTCGACGTTGGGCTGGGTTATGTCCGGCTCGGCCAGCCGGCGCCGACGTTGTCCGGCGGCGAGGCACAGCGGGTCAAGCTGGCGAGCGAGCTGCAGAAGCGACAGACCGGCCGGACCATCTACGTGTTGGACGAACCGACGACCGGGTTTCACTTCGAGGACATCCGCAAGCTGCTCGTGGTCCTTGGCCGACTGGTCGACCAGGGCAACTCGGTGGTCGTCATCGAGCACAATCTTGACGTCATCAAGACCGCGGACTGGGTGATCGACATGGGTCCCGAGGGCGGGTCCGGTGGCGGCACGGTGGTCGCCCAAGGCACCCCCGAAGCAGTGGCCCGGGTTGCCGGGTCGCACACCGGCCGGTTCCTCGGCGACGTGCTGGCCGGCCGCGGCGCGGTTGCTGCGGTGCAAGCCAAGACCGCTCCGGCGTTGCCGGCCAAGACCAGGAGGACGAAGGTTGCGGCAAACGGCAGGGCCGCGCCAGCGGTGGCGGCGAAGCCCCGGCCCGCGCGGGTCAAGGCCAACTCGGCCACCTGAGATCCGGCTGAGATCGGTGGGTACCCCGGCGATCCGGCACACGCGTCTGGTCTATGAAGCCATGACGCGGGCGAACGCCGGTACGGTGTGCCACCCGCCAGCCCACCTGTTCGAAAGGCACGGCATGTCTCGCTCGTTCCTGCTCAGCCGCCCCCGTGCGCTCGTGCTGACGGTCGGGGTGCTGACGGCTCTCGTCGTCCCGGTCCTGCCCGCCTCGGCCGCGACCGCCCCCACCATCAGCGGCGTGACGCCATCGCCGACCCACGTCGGCCGGACCGTCACGATCAGCGGCAGTGGGCTCACTGGGACGACCGCCGTCTCGCTCGGTGGCGCGGCGATGCCCTTCGTAGTCGTGGCCGACGGCAGGCTCACCGCCACCGTCCCGGCCGGCGCCGGCTCCGCGCCGGTCACCCTGACGACCGATGGGGGCAGTGTCACCAGCAGCGCCGTGCTCCAGGTCGAGGTGGCACCGGCCACCGTCACTGGCCTCACCGGCGCGGTCGGCGACCACGCCGTCGACCTGTCCTGGACCGGCGGCGGTACTGGTGGCGCAATCGTCCGGGACGTCAGCGGCGTGGCTTCCCCGGTCACGCCGATGTCCGGCCGCGAGATCCCCAGCAGTGGCAACTCGGCCCACGACAGGTCCTTCGCGAACACCGCCGGTGCGACGTACGCGGTGTGGGCTGTCGACAATGACGGGACGACGAGCGACCTGGCCGCGAGCGTCACGGTCACCCCGATTGCCCCGGTCGCGACCGTGCTGACAGCCACGGTGTCCACTGCCCGGCTCGGCTACGGCACCCGCCTCGTCGTCACCGGACGGCTGAGCCGCGGCCCGGCCCGGACCCCCCTCGTCAACGCGCCGGTCGACGTCCTCATCCGGCCGGGTGGCAGCGCGACGGCCAGCCGGGTGGCGCTCCTGACCAGCGGCCCGGCCGGCTCGGTGTCCTACTCGGTCGTCCCGCGGGGGACCGCCTCGTACCAGCTCGTGTACCGCGGCGACACCTTCTCGGCCCCGTCGGCGAGTGCGCCGACGCCGGTGTCGGTCCAGCCGCGGATCTCCGCCGCGCTGCTCCCGGCCGCGATGGTGCGGGGCCAGACCAGCCATCTGCGCGGCACCCTGGTGCCGAGCTACGGTGCGGTCCGAGCTCAAGTTCAGCGCCGGGCCGCGAACGGCAGCTGGCGAGCCATCTCCCTCGTCAGCGTGTCGCCCTCGGGCACCTACGACGCGTCCTTCACCCCCGGTGTCGGCAGTTACGTGCTGCGGGTCGTGCTGCCCGGTTCGGCCGGCTACCTCACGGCTGTTTCCGGGACGGTCACGCTGAGCGTCGGACAGCGGGTGCTGGGCTCGGGCGACCAGAGTGGCGACGTGGTCGTGCTCGCACGCCGGCTGGCCGGCCTGCACTACGACGTCGGTGCCCAGGACGGCGTGTTCGACAACGACCTACGGCACGCTGTGCTCGCCTTCCAGAAGGTCGAAGGGCTGCCGCGGACCGGCGTCTGGGGCGACGCCGAGCGGTCCCGCATCGACCATCCGGCCGGGTTTCGGCTGCGCTACCCCTCGGCTCAGCGCGCGTTCGAGATCGACATCACCCGGCAGGTCCTGGTCATGTCGACGGGGGGGGTGGTCGAACGCCTCCTGGACGTCTCGACCGGCACCGATGCGCTCTACACGGTGGACGGGGTGACCGACCGGGCGAGCACCCCCCGCGGCCGATTCACGATCTTCCGGAAGGTGAACGGGGTCGACGTCAGCCGGCTGGGTGAGCTCTACCGGCCGGCGTATTTCTTCGAGGGCTGGGCGATCCACGGCAGCGGCAGCGTCCCTGCCTTCCCGGCCAGTCACGGTTGCGTGCGCATCACCGACCCGGCGATGGACCGGTTGTACTCCCTGCTCACGGTCGGCAGCCCGGTGGCGCTCTACGACCAATAGGCCGGGTTGTCGGTCAATCCAGCATGAGCCGGTCGAGTAGGCGCTCCAGTGCCTCCTGGCTGCGCTCCGCGCCAGAGGCGACGATCAGTTCGGTGCGGTCCAGGAACGCCCGGACGGTGGCTCGCGGCAGTGAGACGCAGGCCGGGCGACCGTAACGCTCGAGCTCGAGCCAGACGCGGTCGCGGGCCTCGTCCGGTCGGATCCGCACCGTGCCGTCCCCGGTTGGTTCCTCCAGCCCGTACCGCAGGAAGTCCCGGAGGACCACCCACTCCCCACGGGGGAGCGCCGGGTGTTCGGGCTGCGCGGTCAGGAGCAGACCGACGGCCAACGGGTCGGCGCCAGACCAGCGCAGCCGAAGGACGGTGAGCCGGCCCGGGCCGTTGTGGGCCATGTCGTCGATAACTACGGCGACCTCGACGAGGCTGCCCAGCGGGGACCCGTCGACGTCGTCAGACTGCACAGGGCCCCTCCGAGACATGGCTCACTCTTGTCGCCGAGCGTGACACCCACCAACGCTACGGCGCCAATCGGGCTGCGGTCCCGGATGGCCTGCGCACGTAGGCTTAGGGGGTGGCAGACCCGTCCTCATACCGGCCGGCGGCGGGGACGATCCCAGTCGCACCCGGGGTCTACCGGTTCCGCGACGACCGTGGCCGGGTGGTCTACGTGGGCAAGGCCAAGAGCCTGCGCAGCCGGCTGTCGTCGTACTTCCAGGACGTTGGCAACCTCCATCCCCGGACCCGGCAGATGGTCACCACCGCGTCGTCGGTGGAGTGGACCGTGGTCGCGACCGAGGTCGAGGCGCTGCAACTCGAGTACTCCTGGATCAAGGAGTTCGATCCCCGCTTCAACGTGAAGTACCGCGACGACAAGAGCTATCCCTCGCTCGCGGTGACGTTGCTCGAAGACGTGCCGCGGCTGCAGGTGATGCGTGGTCCGAAGAAGAAGGGTGTCCGGTATTTCGGGCCGTACGCCCACGCCTGGGCGATCCGGGAGACCCTGGATCTGCTGCTGCGGGTCTTCCCGGCCCGTACCTGCAGCAAGGGCGTCTTCGTCCGGGCAGGACAGGTCGGCCGGCCGTGCCTGCTCGGCTACATCGGCAAGTGCTCCGCTCCGTGCGTCGGCCGGGTGAGCGTCGAGGAGCACCGCCGGATCGTCGACGACTTCTGCGACTTCATGGCTGGCAACAGCAGTCGCTTCGTTCGCCGACTGGAGCGCGAGATGACCACCGCAGCGGCCGCGATGGAGTACGAGCGGGCAGCGCGGCTGCGGGACGACATCGGCGCCCTGACCCGGGCGATGGAGAAGCAGACGGTGGTCTTTGGCGACGGGACGGACGCCGATGTGATTGCCGTCGCGGAGGATCAGCTGGAGGCCGCCGTGCAGGTGTTCCACGTCCGGGGCGGCCGGGTCCGCGGCCAGCACGGCTACGTCGTCGACAAGGTCGAGGACCTCACGACCGGCGAGCTGGTCGGGCAGTTCCTCGCGCAGGTGTACGGCGACGACCCCGACGCGGAGGAGGTGGACGATCCAGCTGTCGACCGCCGGATGACGCCGGGCGCGGGGGTGACCGTGGGCAGCGACACGACCGACGTGCCGCGGGAGGTGCTCGTGCCGGCGCTGCCACCGGACGCCGAGGCGATCACCCGCTGGCTGTGCAACCTGCGCGGCACCAACGTCGCGCTGCGGGTGCCCCAGCGGGGCGACAAGAAAGCGCTCATGGAGACCGTTGAGCGCAACGCCGCGCAGGCCTTCGCGCTCCATAAGACCAAGCGGGCGAGCGACCTGACGGCCCGCAGCAGGGCGCTCTCGGAGCTGCAGGAGGCCCTTGAGCTGGGCGAGGCACCGCTGCGCATCGAGTGCTTCGACATCTCAAACCTGCAGAGCACGTCCGTGGTGGCGAGCATGGTGGTGTTCGAGGACGGCTTGGCGCGCAAATCGGAGTACCGCCGGTTCGCCGTACGAGGCGGGCAGGACGACACGGCGTCCATGCACGAGGTGCTGACTCGACGCTTCGCCCGGCATCTCGCCGATCAGGCGCCGGCGGTCGACATGCCGTCGCTGGACCTGGCGACCGGGCGGCCGCGCCGCTTCGCCTATCCGCCGCAGCTCGTCGTGGTCGACGGCGGGCAGCCACAGGTTGCAGCCGCGCAGCGGGCGCTCGACGAGCTCGGCGTCACCGATGTCGCGCTCTGCGGACTGGCCAAGCGGCTCGAGGAGGTGTGGCTGCCGGGCCAGGACGAGCCGGTCATCCTGCCGAGGACCAGCGAGGGGCTCTACCTGCTGCAGCGGGTCCGCGACGAGGCCCACCGGTTCGCGATCGCCTACCACCGGCAGAAACGCTCCAAGGCGATGACGACGAGCGCGCTGGAGGGCGTCGCCGGGCTGGGGGAGACGCGCCGGACGGCGCTGCTGCGACACTTCGGCTCGCTCAAGCGGCTGCGGGCCGCCAGCGTCGAACAGGTGATGGAGGTGCCAGGGGTGGGACGGCAGACGGCACAGGCCGTCATCGCCGCGCTCACCTCACCGGTCGGCTCCGAGGCGGCGCCGGCATTCGACCCGGCGACCGGTGAGGTGCTCGCGTGAAGCCCGCCGCCCTTGAGCTGGTCGTCGTGACCGGGATGTCCGGTGCCGGCCGCTCCACCGCGGCCAAGAGCCTGGAGGACCTCGGCTGGTTCGTCGTCGACAACCTGCCGCCGTCCCTGGTCGGCACGATGGTTGAGCTGGGGTCGCGCTCACAGGGTGCGGTCACCCGGATCGCGGTCGTCGCGGTGATCCGGTCACGGGAGTTCGCCGCCGATCTGCAGACCGCGCTCGAGGAAACCAGGCAACGCGGGATCCACCCGCGGGTGCTGTTCCTCGAGGCGTCCGACGACGCGCTCGTACGCCGATTCGACGGGGTCCGCCGGCCACATCCCCTGCAGGGCGACGGCCGGGTGGTGCAGGGCATCGAGCGGGAACGCGCGCTGTTGCTCGACCTGCGGGGCGAGGCCGACCTGGTGCTCGACACCAGCGTGCTGAACGTCCACGAGCTGCGCAGCCGGGTGGCGGGCGCGTTCGGACCGGATGAGGCCGGCGCGTCCCTGCAGCTGACGATCATGAGTTTCGGCTACAAGTACGGCTTGCCCGTCGATGCCGACCTCGTCGTTGACTGCCGGTTCCTGCCAAACCCGCACTGGGTGCCGGAGCTTCGGCCCAAGACGGGCCAGGATGAGGCGGTCCGCGACTACGTGCTGGCGCAGGACGGTGCCCAGGAATTCCTCACCGGCTACGCAGGGCTCGTCCGGTTGCTTGCCGGCGGTTACGCGCGTGAGGGCAAGCGTTACGTCTTGCTGGGTGTCGGCTGCACCGGCGGCAAACATCGCAGCGTGGCGGTGGTCGAGCAGCTCGCGGCCCGGCTCGACGGCGCTGGCATCACCGTCCAGGTGGCGCACCGGGATCTCGGCCGCGAGTGAGCGGGCCTCGGGTCGTCGCCCTCGGGGGCGGGCACGGGCTGGCCGCCTCGCTGGCCGCCCTCAGGCAGGTCACGACCGAGCTGACTGCGGTCGTGACGGTGGCCGACGACGGCGGTTCCAGTGGCCGGCTCCGGGCCGAGCTCGACGCGGTGCCGCCGGGCGACCTGCGGATGGCCCTCGCCGCACTGGCCGGCGACGACGCCTGGTCGCAGAGCTGGCAGGAGCTGCTGCAGCACCGGTTTGCCGGCAGTGGCCCGTTGGGCGGGCACGCGGTCGGCAACCTGCTCCTCACCGGACTGGCCCAGACCACCGGCGGCATTGTCGGGGCCCTCGACCTCGTCGGTCGGCTCGTCGGAGCGCGTGGCCGGGTCCTGCCGGCGAGCTGCAGTCCGTTGGTGGTCGTCGCCGAGGTCAGCGGCCTCGACCCGGCCGACCCTGCTGCGTTGCAACAGGTCGTCGGCCAGGTCGCCGTCGCGACGACCCCCGGCTCGGTCCGCGCCGTGCACCTGCGCCCAGCCGAGCCGAAGGCCTGCGCCGAGGCGGTCCAGGCCGTGCTGGCGGCCGACTTCGTCGTGCTCGGGCCCGGTTCGTGGTTCACCAGCGTGCTCACCCACCTGCTGGTCCCAGAGCTTCGGGCCGCGCTGGAACAGACCGCGGCCACCCGGATCGTCGCGCTCAACCTGGCCGAGCAGCCGGGCGAGACCGACGGGTTCTCGCCCGAGGCCCATCTCGACGTGCTCGCGGCGCACGCCCCT
>JAYUMN010000023.1:0-2493 GCA_043762595.1 Frankiales bacterium | reverse complement strand
GGCCGACGCGGCGGACCGGCCACCGTGCTGGCCCTGTTGGTCGGCGGCCTGCTGGCAGCCAAGATCGCCGCGGTCGTGGGGGTGCGGCTTGGCGCGGCCGACGTCCGGCAGCTGCTCCACGATCCGATGGCCCGCGGCAGCGTCGAGTTGTTCCTCAAGCTTCGCTCGCCGTGGGCGATCGTGTTCTGGCCGGTGGGCGCACTCGCCGGTTTCCTCCTGCCGGCCATCGTCCGCCCGGAGCTGCTGGACTAATTCGGGCTGATCGGCGTGCGGGTGAGCTCGGGCGCGGGAGCGGCGGCAAGCACCCGCAGGAAGGCTGCCTCCCGGCGGAGCAGGGACAGCTCGCGACGCAGCCGGGCCCGGCCGTCGGGTTCGGCGAGCAGGCCCTGCCGGTCGTCGAGGTCGAGCAGCATCGTCGCGGCGACCAGATAGCTCAGCACCAGGGGCTCGGCCGGCAGCTCGGGCAGCTCGACCTCGCTGCCGGTCGCGCCGGACAGTGCCCCGAGATAGTCGCCGAATGACGCCCGCACCGCAGCGTCGAGCAGACCTGCCTCGGCCGGGTGGTCGTCGTGTTCTGCCAGCCATTCCACATCTGCGGTGAAGTAGGGTTTGTCGTCGTGCAACGTCGTCAGCCGGAAGCGGTCGGCGCCGACGCTCACCACGTCGGCCCGGCCGTCGTCGTAGGTCTCGACCTGCCGCAGCTGGGCGGTGCAGCCCACCTCGTGCAGCGCGGTGATGCCGTCGCTGCCGACCTCCCGGCCCTCGCGGATCGCCACCACGCCGAACCGGCGCTCGTCCTGCGGTAGCTCGAGCAGGTCGCGGATCAACGCCCGGTAGCGGTCCTCGAACACGTGCAACGGCAACACCAGGCCGGGGAACAGCACCATCCCCAACGGGAACAGCGGCAGGGGCCCGGACACGCCGCAATTCTACGGCGGGGCGCCGGCCGGCGTCGTCCGGAGCGGCCCGCCGTCCCCCATTAGGCTGGGGGAATGCTGACCCGCATCGACCTGCGCGGTCGCCGTCACGACGACCCGCTGCTGCTGTTGCCCCGGGCAGCGCTCGATGTTGGGGCCGCGGTCGAGCAGGTGCGGCCCGTCGTGGCAGCGGTGCGTGCTCGCGGGGCCGCGGCCGTGCGCGAGGCCACCGCCCGCTTCGACGGGGTCGCGCTGACCGACCTGCGGGTGCCCGCGGCGGCGCTACAACAGGCGCTGGCCGGGCTTGAGCCGGCGGTCCGGGCGGCCCTCGAGGAGTCGGCCCGGCGGGTCCGCGCCGTCAGCCGGGCGCAGCTGCGCCCCGACGAAACCGTCCAGATCGTCGACGGGGCGACCGTCACCGAGCGCTGGGTCCCGGTCGGCCGGGTCGGGCTCTACGTCCCGGGTGGCCGGATCGCCTATCCGAGCTCGGTCGTCATGAACGCCGTGCCGGCGCTCGCCGCCGGCGTCGCCTCGCTGGCTGTCGCGAGCCCGCCGAAGGCCGAGTTCGGCGGTCTGCCCAACCCGGTCATCCTGGCCGCCTGCGCCCTGCTGCAGCTCGATGAGGTCTACGCCGTCGGCGGCGCGCAGGCGATCGCGATGTTCGCCTACGGCGTCGAGGGCTGCCGGCCGGTCGATGTCATCACCGGCCCCGGCAACGTCTACGTCGCGGCCGCCAAGCGGCTCGTACAGGGCCGCTGCGGCATCGACTCCGAGGCCGGCCCCACCGAGATCGGCATCCTGGCCGACGACAGCGCTGTCCCGGCGTACGTCGCGGCGGATCTCATCGCGCAGGCCGAGCACGACCCGCTCGCCGCCTGCCTGCTGGTCACCCCCTCGGTCCGGCTGCTCGACGCGGTCGATGTCGAGCTCGGCAAGCAGGTGCCCAGCACCAGGCACCGCGAGCGGGTCGAGCTGGCCTTCGCCGGGCAGAGCGCGCATGTCCTGGTCGACGACCTCGAGCAGGGGCTCGAGGTCGTCGATGCCTGGGGCGCCGAGCATCTCGAGGTGATCACCGTCGATGCCGGTGACCGGGCCCGCCGGGTCCGCAACGCCGGGGCGGTGTTCGTCGGCAACCACACGCCGGTCTCGCTCGGCGACTACCTCGCCGGCAGCAACCACGTGCTGCCCACCGGTGGCACCGCGCGCTTCGCGGCGGGCCTGTCGGCGCAGAGCTTCCTCAAGCGGATGTCGCTCATCGAGTACTCCCGCGAGGCGCTCACGGCCGTCGCACCGCACGTCGTCGCGCTCGGTGGGGCGGAGGACCTGTTGGCGCATGTCGAGGCGGTCCAGGTCAGGCTCAGATGAGCGTGCCCGTCCGCGCCGACCTCGTCGGCAAGACGCCGTACGGCGCACCGCAGCTGCCCGAGGCGGTCCAGCTCAACGTCAACGAGAACCCCTACCCACCCAGCGATGCGCTGGTCGCGGACCTGCAGGCCGCGGTCGGCGAGGTGGCCCGGTCGCTGAACCGCTACCCCGACCGCGAGGCTGTCCTGCTGCGCACGGACCTGGCGGCCTA
>JAYUMN010000022.1:0-3119 GCA_043762595.1 Frankiales bacterium | reverse complement strand
CTAGTGGCGACAGGTGTGGGCCACGTCACCTAGGTTGCCTGTATGAGCTTCAACCTCGCCACGATGCTGCGTGAATCTGCCAATGAGGCGCCGGATAAGCCCCTCGCACTGCTAGGCGAGATGTCGTTCAGCTACGCACACGTCGACGAGATGAGCGGCCGGGTCGCCAGCGCACTGCTGGCGCTGGGCCTCGAGCGCGGGGACAAGGTGGCGGTCCAGCTACCGAACCTGCCACAGTTCCTGTTCTGCTATTTCGCGATCCTGAAGGCCGGCCTGGTGATGGTGCCGCTCAATCCACTGCTGCGGGCGCCCGAGGTCGCCTACCACCTCACCGACAGCGAGGCGAAGCTGCTGGTCACCTTCGAATCGTTCGCTGACGAGGCGGTCAAGGGCGCCGGGCAGGTCGACGGGGTCAGCATCTATGTCGTCAACCTGCCCGGCAACGACGTACGCCCCGACGGGACAAAGCATTTCGACGAGCTGTACTTCGCCGACGACACCCGCGACATCGCCCCGCTGGACCCAGGCGACACCGCCGTGCTGCTCTACACCAGCGGCACAACCGGCAAGCCCAAAGGCGCCGAGCTCACCCACTTCCAGCTCTTCATGAACTGCACCACCGCCGGGGAGTTGTTCGCCTTTCGGGACGACGATGTGGGCCTGGCGGTGCTGCCACTGTTCCACGTGTTTGGCCTGTCGAGCGTGCTCAACACCAGCGTGCGGTACGGCGGGACGATCGTGCTCGTGCCGCGGTTCGAGCTGGCTGCGGTGCTCGAAGCGATGTCGGCCAAGCGGTGCACGATCTTCTCGGGCGTGCCGACGATGATCCAGGCCCTGCTGCAGGCCGACATCGGCGATCACGACCTGTCGGCGCTGCGGGTCGTCGTGAGCGGTGGCGCGGCGATCCCGGGCGAGGTGATCCGCGCGTTCGAGCAGAAGTTCTCGCCCGTCGTGGTGCTGGAGGGCTACGGGCTGTCGGAGAGCGCGAGTACGACGACCTTCAACCGCAGTGCCGAGGAGCGCAAGGTGCTGTCGATCGGCAAACCGATCTGGGGTGTCGAGGTGCAGGTCGTCGACGAGGACGACAAGCCGCTGCCGCCCGGTGAGACCAACATCGGCGAGATCGTCATCCGCGGCCACAACATCATGAAGGGTTACTACAACAACCCCGAGGCGACCGCCGAGGCGATGCGCGGCGGCTGGTTTCACACCGGCGACCTGGCCTACGCCGACGACGACGGTTTCTATTTCATCGTCGACCGCAAGAAGGATCTGGTGATCCGGGGCGGCTACAACGTCTACCCCCGCGAGATCGAGGAGGTGCTCTATGCACATCCGGCGGTCGCCGAGGCGGCCGTCATCGGCAAGCCGGACGACCAGCTCGGCGAGGAGGTCGTCGCGTTCATCGCCGTGAAGCCCGGGGCCGACCTGCCGGCCGAGGAGCTGATCGCTTACTGCAAGGAGCGGCTCGCTGCCTACAAGTACCCCCGCGAGATCCGCTTCGTCGATGAGCTCCCCAAGGGCCCGACCGGCAAGATCTTGAAGAAGGAGCTGCGTACGGCGTAGGACCGCCGGGAGCGGGGCCGGTGTGCCGAAGGGTGCGTCGACGGATCGGCAAAAGAGCGCTGTTCGCTCTGCCGGGGCTGCCGGCAGTCGGGAATGTCGTGCGCCGGCAACGCCTGGTCGCGCCACCCAAACTGTCGGTGCTGACGTGGGCAGTTCCTGTTGCCCTGCGACGCACCCTGCTGGCCGGGCCGGCCGCGCTGTTACCTCGCCGCAGATGGCCGGACCGGCACGGTGACGCACGGCAGTGGTTCGCGGCAGGTCTGGAGCAGGCCACGGTGCTCGGCGCCGGCCGGTTCATGATCAGCCGCAGCCGCCGGGCTGATCTGCGGTTGCTCGACACGACCGTGCCGCCGGAGCACGCCGAGGTGGTCGTCGAGCCCGATGGCCGCACGTTCGTCCGCGACCTCGGCGGCGACAACGGGGTGCGCGTCGACGGGATGCAGGTGCCCGAGCCGAGTTGTTCGACAGCAACATGTTGGAGCTTGGCACGGTGTCGATGCTGTGCCACCGCGACGACAGTGACGGCGACAACGCCCGCGAGGGGTTCGACCGGGTGGCCGGCGCCTCGCCGCGGCGTCGGGCACGACAGACCGGTGCGGTCCCTGCGTGATCACAGCCCGCGCCCTTCACGCCGACCTCGGTGGCACCGCTGACCAGGTGCGGCGTCGTCGTACCCGCGCGGGCCTGTCGACCGACAGGGCAGGCGACCCCAGGACTTGGCGGTCGGCGCGCGGTCCATCGATTGGAGAGGCGCGAGTGGCACGTCAGGGCTGCCCGGTCGCCGCGGGGGTTGTTGTCTATGCCAGCGGATCGCCGCATGCCGAGTGGCTGCGTCAACCTGTCAGCGCCGGTCGCCCTCGATAACGGGGTCGCCCGGTTCAACGACGGCCTGGGCGGCTGTCAGCTGCTGATCGGCATCGAGGTCGACATCAACCTCGACGGCAGCTTGGGCCAGGAGCCCGAGCTGTTCGGACGGCTCGACCTGGTCGGCGCGCCTGGTCCACAGCAGTCTGCGGATGCCCCGCGAGCAGGTGAGCGCGCGGATGGTCGCCGCGATCAGCAACCCGCCAACCGACGTCCTTGGGCAGTGCACCGGCCGACAGGTGAACGGCCACGGGCGCGGTGGGGAGGGTCGGCCGGAGCGCGAGTCCGACGGCGAGCTGGTCTTCGCCGCGTGCGCCCGCTTCGAGTTCGTGGTCGAGGTCAACTGCCGCCCTGACCGGCAGGACCCACCGAAGCGGCTGCTGCGGCTGGCCCTTGCGGCCGAGTGCCGGGTTGGGATCGACACCGACGCCCACGCGCCCAGTCAGCTCGACCGGCAGGTGCAGGGCTGCGAACGAGCGCACCTGTGCGGCGGGCGCGCCGTCACGTCGTCAACACCTGGGACGCAGAGGGCCCTGCGTGTCTGACGGCCCGAACGTGTGCGTGAGCTGCGGTGTTCAGGCGTGCCGGGCTGAGTAGTCCGCGGCGATCGCCCGCAGCCGCCGGTGCGTGCCGGACAGCGCGTCGACACCCGGCAGCAGCGCCTTGCTCATCTTGGCGACCATCGTGTA
>JAYUMN010000021.1:0-1582 GCA_043762595.1 Frankiales bacterium | reverse complement strand
CCGTCCCAGTCACGGCTGGCGTACGTGCACTTCGTCGGGGTCCGGCCGGATCACCGTCGGGGCGGACTCGCTCGCGGGCTCTACGAGGACTTCGCCAGGTACGCGCAGGAGCAAGGCTGTACCGAGCTAGGAGCCATCACCGCCCCCAGCAACACCGGTTCCATCCGATTCCACAAAGGCCTCGGCTTCAACGTGACCGCACCGGTAGCCGACTACAACGGTCCCGGACGACCCATGGTGACCTTCCTCCGTCAGCTCGGCCCAGCGGCCGACCGGTAGCGGATCCTCCCGAGGACGCCTGGTGACGGGGGCTTGGGCTGGGGCTGGCGGTGGAAATAGATCTCTGGCCGGCACGCACACCGTCGCGGCTGTCCAGCTGGGACAGTGACGTAGTGGAAGAGCTGATCTCTTTGTTGGGTCACCGTGTTCGCCTGGTCGACCTGACACACCCACTGGGGCCGTCGCAGAGCGAGCCGGTCCCCCCGGTGCTGCAGGCACAGACGCACGAGGACGGCGCCGAGTTGTGGGAGGCCATGTTCGGTATCCCACGTGCGGCTCTGCCAGGTGGTCGGGGTTTCGCTGGTGAGCTGCTGCACCGGCTGTCCACACACGCGGGCACCCACATGGACGCGCCATGGCACTACGCGCCGACAGCGGGCGGTGCACCTGCCGCCACCATCGACCAGGTGCCGCTGTCGTGGTGCGTCGGGGCTCTGGTGGTGGTGGATGTGTCGGACCTGCCCACCGGGCACCTGATCAGCCGAGGGGAGGTTGTCGAGCGCCTTGCCACCATCGCACCTGAGCTGCAGGCAGGCGCTGTGGTGGCGTTCTACACCGGCGCGGAGCGGCTGTGGGGCGATGAGCGCTTCTGGGAGGCGGGGTGCGGTCTGGGACGTGAAGCGGTGCTGACCCTGCTCGAGCGTGGCGTGCGGACCATCGGGACCGACGCGTGGAGCCTGGACCGGCCGTACCCGCTGATCGGCGCTGAGTGGCAGCAGCGGCGAGATCCGGCAGCGCTGTGGCCCGCGCATTTTGCCGGCATCGAGCACCCATATGTGCAGATCGAGAAGTTGGCAAACCTCACAGCTGTGCCGGCGACCGGGGCCACCATCCTCGCGTTCCCGATCAAGGTCGAAGGCGGCAGCGGCGCGTGGACTCGAGCCGTGGCCCTCGTCGCCGAGCCCAGCGAGCGCTGAACAACCAGGACACCACCGAGCGGTTCGTCCTGTGCGGGGCATTCCTCGGGTGCAGACGCGGTTCGGCGATCGTGACGTGCTGCCCGGTGATGTGGTCCGGGACTGCCCCGCTGTCCGTTCGGCTTGCGGACGCGACGGCGCGAAGTTCGGCGGCGGTCTGGAACGCACCGACCTGCCGGGATGTCCTCGCGCAGGGTGCCCACGTTGGCTCAGGAGGGTGCGATGCTGCCGGCATGCGCGACCCACGGGAGGGGATTCGCCCGGACGGGACCATTGTCACCGGCGCCGACCGCCGTCGCGTGCCAGCTGCCTTCGAACCCGTTCTGACCGCCTGCGTCGCTGCGATCACTGACCCGCAAGTGTCGGTATACCTCGACGGCTCAGTG
>JAYUMN010000020.1:0-3208 GCA_043762595.1 Frankiales bacterium | reverse complement strand
CAGCGGTGTCGACGTCGTCGACCGGGCTCAGCACAGACACTTCATGGCCCAGCGCGAGCAGCGAATCGGCGAGGTCGCGCACGTGCGCCTGCACCCCGCCCGGGACGTCCCAGGTGTAGGGACACACGATGCCGACCCTCACGCGCGCGCCAACTTACGCGGGTCGCCGTCGCGCAGGTCGTCGAGCCAAAGCGTCTGCAGCATGTGCCAGTCGGCCGGCCGGTCGGCGATGCCGGCGGCGAACGAATCGGCCATCGCCTGGGTCATCGCCTCGATGTCGGTGTGCGGCACGTACGGATGGAACCGGACCCGCCAGCCGCCCGGGGTGAAGGTCAGCGTCACCGGCAGCAGCCGGGCGCCGGTCCGCAGCGCCAGTGACGCCGGGCCGGCAGGCATCCTGGTCAGCGCACCGAAGAACGTCACGTCGACCCCGCGGGGCGTGAGGTCGCGGTCACCGAGCAGGCACACCGTGCGGCCCGCCTCGAGGCGTTCGACCAGGACGTCGTACGGCGGGCGGGGGCCCCCGGTCAGCGGCAGCACCTCCATCCCGAGGGACTCCCGGAAGGCCACGAACCGCTCATAGACCGCTTCGGGCTTGAGCCGCTCCGCCACCGTCGTGAAGGGCACCCCCGTCGCGCTGCACCAGGCGCCCGCGGCATCCCAATTGCCGGTGTGCGGCAACGCCATGATCGTGCCGGTGGGCGCGGCCACGGCGTCCCGCAGCAGGTGCTCGCCGACCACCTCGGTGCGTGCGATCAGCCGGTCGGCGCTCATCACCGGCAGCCGGAACGCCTCGCACCAGTAACGGGCGTAGGACCGTAACGCCTCCCGGGTCAGGTCCTCCCCCGGAGCGACCCGCTGCAGGTTGGCGCGCAACCGGTCGACACCCTTGCCGCCGCGAGCGGCCGCGAGGTCCGCAGCGGCCCGGAACACCCCCTGCGCGACCGGCTCAGGCAGCGCCCGGACGAAGCCCCATCCCCCGGCGTACGACGCATCGCTGATCAGGTCGGCGACCCGGCGGACCAGGTTCACGGCTGCGCGGGGGTGGCCTGGCGGTGCACCTCGACGAGGCGCTGCACAACCGTGACCGCCGACGCGACGGCGAGCAGGATCAGCGCCGCCCCGAGCACCCAGGTCGGCGCGCCGAGCCCGACGAGCAGCGTGCCAAGCAGGACCACGATGAGCCGCTCGGCCCGCTCGGCGATGCCGACGTCGCAGGTCATCCCGAGCCCCTCCGCGCGGGCCTTGGCGTAGCTGGTGACCGCGCCGGCCACAAGGCAGAACAGCGCGACTGCCTCGAGGGTCCGGTCGTCGCCCGCCCCGGAAAACCACAGCACCAGCCCGCCGAAGATCGCGCTGTCGGCGAGACGGTCCATCGTGGAGTCGAGAAACGCGCCGAACCGGCTGGTCGTGCCGCGCGATCGGGCCATCGCGCCGTCCAGCAGGTCGGTGAGCACGAACACGAAGACGAGCGCCGTGCCGGTCAAGAAGTGGCCGGTGGAGAAAAAGGCGAGCGCGCTCGTCACCGCGCCGACGGTGCCGAAGATCGTCACGACGTCCGGCACGACGCCAGCGCGCAGCAGCGCCCGCGCCAGCGGGTCAACCACCCGACCGACCTGGGGACGGACGCGCAGGTTCAACACAGGCGGGGATCCAGACGTCTCGGGGGCTGCCCGCAGGATAGCGGCGGCGGGCCGGCAGGCTTGTCCCGATGAGCGGTGCCGCGGGAGGCTGTGGATCGTTCCCCAGCAGGAGGTTGACGTGGCCCGCACCGTGGCACCGAACGCACGACCCGCCCCGGCGCCACGCTCCCCCGAGCTGGTCCGCAACGTCGCAGTCGTCGGCCACGCCGGCGCCGGCAAGACGACCCTCGTCGAAGCGTTGCTCGCCCGTACCGGCACCGTGCTGCGGGCCGGCATCGTCGAGGACGGCACAACGGTGTGCGACAGCGACCCGATCGAGGTCCGCCAGCAGCACTCGGTCTCGCTGGCGCTCGCCCCGATCGAGTACGCCGGGATCAAGGTCAACCTGCTGGACACCCCCGGCGGCGCCGACTTCGTCGGCGAGTTGCGGGCCGCCCTGCGCGCCGCCGACGCCGCGCTGTTCGTGGTGTCGGCCACGGCGGGGGTGGACGCCGTCACCGTGCAGCTGTGGGAGGAGTGCGCCGCAGTCGGGCTGCCGCGCGCGATCGTGATTACCCAGCTCGACAAGCCGCGGGCCGACTTCGACGAGTCGGTCGCGGTCTGTCAACGGGTACTCGGCGACGGGGTACACCCGCTCTACCTGCCGATGCACGCCGACGACGAGTCGGTCGCCGGCCTGATCGGCCTGCTGTCCCAACGGGTCTACGACCGCAGCTCCGGAGAGCGGATCGAGCGCGACCCCGACCCACAGCACCTGCCGCTCATCGACACGCTGCGCTCGGACCTGATCGAGGCGATCATCGCCGAGAGCGAAGACGAGACCCTGATGGACCGCTACCTCGCCGGCGAGCCGATCGACCCCAAGGTGCTCGTCGCGGACCTCGAAACCGCTGTCGCGCGCGGCCATTTCTATCCGGTGCTCGCCGCCGCCCCCCACACGCTGCTCGGCACCGATGAGCTGCTCGAGCTGCTCACCCAGGGGTTCCCGTCGCCGCTCGAGCATCCCTGCCCGGTCGTGACGACCCCGGACGGCGGTCCGGCGGCGCCGATCACCTGCGACCCCGACGGGCCGCTGGTCGCCGAGGTGGTCCGCACGACGACCGACCCATACCTGGGCCGGGTCTCACTCGTCCGGGTGTTCTCCGGAACACTGCATCCAGACGCCGTTGTCCACGTCTCGGGTCACGGGCTCGAGCCGCGCGGGCACGCCGACCACGACGCGGACGAGCGGGTCGGCCCGCTGTCGGGGCCGCTCGGCGCGACGCTGCGACCGGTCGCCTCCTGCCCTGCCGGCGATATCTGCGCGGTGGCCCGCCTCGCCTCGGCCGAGACCGGTGACACCATCTCAGACCCCGGCGACCCACTGCTCGTCCACCCGTGGAACCTTCCCGCGCCGCAGCTACCGGTCGCGGTGGAGGCGGCCTCGCGGGCTGACGAGGACAAGCTCGGCACGGCATTGGCCCGGCTGGTCGCCGAGGACCTCACCGTCCGGCTCGAACGGGACCCCGAGACCGGACAGCAGATCCTGTGGTGCGTCGGCCCGGCCCACGCCGACGTGCTTGTGG
>JAYUMN010000019.1:0-3784 GCA_043762595.1 Frankiales bacterium | reverse complement strand
ACCAGGCGCACCGAGCCGGGGTAGAGCGTGGCGATGGTCTCGGCCTCGAGGGTCGCGCCCGGCAGACCCGGTCCGGCGACCACGACCACGGGGGCTGCGCGTGGCGGCCCGGGGCGCGTCGTGGCCTGGTGCCACAGCGTCGCCGACGGGCTCACCGTGACCGGCCGGCCGGCGCAGGACGGCAGGATCGACCACGGGAGCGACTGCAACCCACCTGTTGGTACGACGACGAGCGGGCGGTCCTGCAGGGCGCCCCGCAGCGGGGCCAGCAGGATGGCGTCGAGCGAGGACGCTGCGCGCTGCAGCATCGCCGCGGCAGCCGCCCGGCTGGCCGAGCCGGTCCGGGGATTGCCGAGTCGGCGCAGCGCGAACGGCACGAACCCGAGCGATTCGGCGACGTCGGCCAGCTGCCCGAGCTGGTGCAGCCGGACCTTCCCGCCAGCCACGGTGACCGCGTGGAGCTCGCCGTCGAGCTCGAGGTATTCCACCAGCGCCGCATCCCCAAGCGGTGCGATCAGCTCGGTCACCGGCTGGGAGCGGCTGTCCCGGTGCCGGCCGCCGCCGCCGCGGGTGCGGCAGCGGTCCCGGATGCGGCGTTCGAGCCGGACCTGCCGCTGCACGAGGGTCGCGCCGAGCTGGCCGGCGTCGCGGGTCTGTTCGAGCTCGGCCATCGTCGCGCGCAGGTCGGCGAGATCCGCCGCGAGCATCGGGTCGGCCGGCGGTTCGGCCGGCCGTTGCAGCAGCGCGGTGGCCCGGTTGCGCTCGGCCCACCACAGCGCCCGCCGCGCATTGCCGTCCTCGAGCGCCATCAGCAGCCCGGACCGGGCCAGCTCACCCCGGTGCACGCTGACGTGCGCCCGCAGCTCGGTCGCGCCGAGGGTGGCCTGGTAATCCTGCACGACCCGCAGGCCAGCGCACAGCGCGGCGAGTGCTCCGCTGCGGCGGCCGTCCGCCCGGCGCAGCAGCGCCTCGGCCAGCCAGGCCCGGGCCCGGGCATCGGCCGGGCCGGCCAGCCGGGCCCGGCTCGCCAGGGCCAGGTGCCGGCGCGCCGCGGACCGGTTGCCCCGGGCGAGGGCGAGCCGGCCGGCCAGGACCCGCGCCTCCAGGGCTGGTACGACCCAGCCGGCGCCCGCGAGCTCGTCGGCAGCCCGGGCCGCCTGCGCAGGGGTGACGCCGCCGGGGCTCGCCACCACCCGGGCCTGCAGCTGGGCGTAGCGGGCCAGCGTCAGCGACCGGGTCCGCCCCAGCCGACGGAACTCACGCACCGCCGCATCCGCCGCGGCCAGCGCGGCCTCCGCGTCGCCCTGCACCAGCGCCACCGTGGACAACAGCAACTGCGCCTCGGGCAGGTGCACGCCGCGCAGCTGGAGCTGAAGGGCCGACACGGCTGCCTGGGCCGTCATCCGCGCCTCGTCCAGCAGGCGCACGGAGAGCAGCACCTCGGCGCGGTCCAGCAACAGCGGGCCATGCACCAGGCCTAGACGGCGATAGCGCGCCTCCGCGGCGTCGAAGTGCCCAAGCGCGGCCGGCACGTCCCCGCATTGCGCCCGCACCCACCCGAGGTTCTGCTCGGCATAGGCGGCGGGCAGCTCGAGCTCATGCTCCGTGCAGAGCCGGGCCGCCTCGCGCAGGTCACCCTCGGCCGCGGCGAACGACCGGCGTGTGACGTGGATCAGGCTCCGGTTCGACAGCGCCCTCGTCGCCCATTCCACGTCGCCGGCCCGGCGCAGCACCGGCAGGGCCCGGCGAACACCCTCGAGCGCCTCGTCGTCCCTGCCCAGTTCCTGCATGATGGCGGCCCGCTGGACACCGGCCCGCGCGCCCGCCAGTCCGGCGAGCTCGCCGATCGCCGCTTCAATCTCCTGCCGAGCCTGTGCAGGACGACCCCGAAGTACCAGCGCCGAAGCCAGGCTCATCCGGGCCTCGCCGGTCGCGCGCGCCGAACCGGCTCGCTGCCCGGCCCGCACCGCCTTGCGCAGGGAGCGGACCGCGAGGTCCAGCTCACTCACGCTCATCGCTGCGACACCGAGCGCCCGCTCTGCGGTGCTGACGACATCCCAGCGCCCGGCCAGCAGGGCGTCGTCGAGGACGGCACGGCTCAGCAGCCGCGAAGCAGTTGGGTCCAGCGCTGCCAGCCGCAGCGCCTCGGCGGCGGCAGCCTGCAGCGCTGCGCCGGGCTCCGGGCCGATGCGGGTGATCGCAAGGCTGGCCACCGGGCCACGGTCCCGCCGACGCCGGTGCGCGTCAACGACCGGGTGTGAGTGCTGGCCTTTGCAGCGGGCACCCGAAGGTGGATGATCGCCCCCCGGCGAGGATCAAAGGGGGCGTCGTGCGGCAGGACCAGCGGCTGGGTGCGCGCAACGCCTTCTACACGGCCGATCTCATCGTGGCCCTGGAGCACCTCGATGATGTCGCTCGCGCGCTCGACCGCTTCGGTGTCGTCTTTGCCGATCCCGACCAAAGCGAAGGGCTCGGCCTGGCCCGGGTGACGGTCCAGGACGACCGGGTCGCGGCGGCAACGCTGGGCGACGCTGTCCTGGCTGAGTTGCAGGCGCGGGGGCGACCCACCCCCGGCTGGACCGCGACAACGGACATGGACCGGATCCTGGCCGCGCTGCGCAGCCATTTCGCCGAACGGTACGCCGGCTGGACCCCGACGCTCGGCAAGAACCGGCTGGTCGGGCAGGTCGTCGGCGGCGGCGGAACCATCTCGCACGGCGGTGGACCAGGGCTGCGGGCCACGGAGGTCCGTCCCGCGCCCAGAGAGCAGTCGCCGGGGCACGGCGTGAAGGTCGGCGTGCTGGACAGCTCGATCTCGGCGCATCCCTGGCTGGCCGGCGGCTGGGTCAGCCCGTTCCACGACGTCCTCGGCGAGGCGGACGGGACCCATGCCGTCGCCGGACACGCGACGTTCGTCACCGGTCTCGTCCTGAGCCAGGCGCCGGCCTGCACCGTCGACGTACGCGGTGTGCTCTCCGACGTCGATGGCGAGTCCGACTCCTGGACGGTGGCCAAGCAGATCGTTGCGCTCGGGCGCGACGACGTGGACGTCCTCAACCTGTCATTCGTCTGCTACACCGAGGACGGGCAACCGCCGCTCGTGCTGGCCACGGCCATCGATCGGCTCGATGCGCGCACGATCGTCGTCGCGGCCGCGGGCAACCACGGTGACCCGGCGACCGCGGTCACGCCAGACGATTGCCGCAAGCCGGGCTGGCCGGCCGCACTGGACGACGTCATCGCGGTCGGCGCGGCCCACCCCGGCGGCGAGGCTGCGGTGTTCACGCCGGCCGACGCCGCCTGGATCGACGTCCTGGCGCCCGGCGTCGAGGTGGTCAGCACCTATCTGACCGGCCGGGTGGATCTGCGTCACGAGGTCGCGACGCCGACCTTCGAGCAGTTCGACGGTTTCGCTGTCTGGAGCGGGACCTCCTTTGCCTCGGCGCTGGTCAGCGGCGCGATCGCCGCCAGGACCCGCCCGGGCGTGCGTTCACGCGAAGCGTGGGCGGAGCTGCGCGGACCACGCGGCGCCACGAGCGGGCCGCCCTTCCTCGATCTGCGCGGGGTGCTGTACGACCCGTGGAACGGCACTTAGCCGTCATCGGCGTAGGTCCTTCGGGAGGTTCGGGGCCACGATCCCTGTCCAGATTCGGCCCGGTTCCGGCCCTGGTCGGGCTACCCCGATCGTCTGGTGTCGTGATGTCGGGCCCGCATCGGACCCCGACATCGCGACCCGACACGGCACCACGGTCGAAGTGCCGGCAGCGTCCGCCGGTCCGTGCAG
>JAYUMN010000018.1:0-1659 GCA_043762595.1 Frankiales bacterium | reverse complement strand
CTCGCCTGCGACCTGCGGCTGTGCGAGCCCTCGGCGCGGTTCGGGATCACCCCGGCCAAGCTTGGCATCGTCTACGGCCTTGCCTCGACCGCGCGCCTCGTCGAGCAGGTCGGCCGGGCCTGGGCGTCCTGGATCCTGTTCACCGGCGACCTGGTCGACGCCGACACGGCGCTGCGGATCGGGTTGGTGCACGAGGTGGTCGCCCTCGAGCAACTGCCGGCCCGGGTGGACGCGCTCACCGCGACGCTGTCGAGCCGGGCCCGGGTCTCACTGCTCGGTGGGAAGCGGCTGCTCGACAAGATCTCGGCCGGCGAGCTCACCGAGGACGCCGAGGTTGGCGCGATCTACGCCAGCAGCCTGCACAGCCCCGAATACGCCGAGGGAGTGGCCGCGTTCCTGGCCAAGCGCCCGCCGGACTTTCCGGCCGCCCGGGCTTAGAACCAGCGCTCGTCCATGTCCAGAGTGGTGCGGTCCAGGCTCGCCAGCAGGTCGAGCTGGGCGGTCACCTTCGGTAGTTCCCAGCGGAAGAACCAACGACCGGCCTGCCGTTTGCCGTCGTAGAAAGATCCGGTGTCGGCCTGCGCGGCGAGCAGCTGCTCGAGCCAGATCCAGGCGACGACGACGTGGCCGACCGCCTCGAGGTAGACCGAGGAGTTGGCCAGTGCGAGCTCGGGGTCGCCGGTCGACCACAGCTTCGTCGTGACCTCGCCGACCCGCCCGGCCATCGCCTGCAGCGCCGCGCCCAACGTGGCCAGCTCGCCGGTTGTGCGGGCGACGGTCGCCGCGATCGTGTTCAGGAGCAGCGTGAGACCGGCGCCATCCTGCATCGTCATCTTTCGGCCGAGCAGGTCGAGCCCCTGGATGCCGTGCGTCCCCTCGTGGATCGGGTTCAGCCGGTTGTCGCGGTAGAGCTGCTCCACGTCGTACTCGCGGGTGTAGCCGTAGCCGCCGTGCACCTGGATCGCCAGGCTGTTGGCCTCCAGGCACCACTGCGACGGCCAGCTCTTGGCGATCGGCGTCAGCACGTCCAGCAGGAGGTGCGCGCGGTGGCGGTCGGCCGCGTCGTCGGCGGTCTTCTCCTCGTCGACAAGTCGAGCGCAGTACAGGATCAGGGCGAGCGCCCCCTCCACATAGGCCTTCTGGGCGAGCAGCATCCGCCGTACATCTGGGTGCTCAATGATCGGCACCTGCGGGGCACAGGGGTCTTTCGCCGCGACCGGGCGGCCCTGCGGGCGCTGCCTGGCGTAGTCCACCGACTGCAGATAGCCGGTGTAACCCAGCGCCGTTGCGCCGGCCCCGACACCGATCCGGGCCTCGTTCATCATGTGGAACATGTACGACAGGCCGCGGTTGGCCTCGCCGACGAGAAAGCCGACCGCGCCGGGTGCAGCCCCGGGCGTGTGCACCCCCTCGCCGAAGTTGAGCATGGTGTTGGTGGTGCCGCGGTAGCCCATCTTGTGGTTGAGCCCGGCAAGCACGACGTCGTTGCGCTCGCCGGTCTCGACGACCACCTTGGGGACGACGAACAGGCTGATCCCCTTCACCCCCGGCGGGGAGCCGGGGATCTTGGCCAGGACCAGGTGGACGATGTTGTCGGACAGCTCGTGCTCGCCGGCCGAGATCCACATCTTGTTGCCGAAGACCCGGTACGAACCGTCC
>JAYUMN010000017.1:0-12264 GCA_043762595.1 Frankiales bacterium | reverse complement strand
CCGCGCAGCCCGTACGGGTAGCCGGAGCCGTCCCAGCGCTCGTGGTGCTGCTCGATCGTGTCGAACCACGGCCCGAGGAAGTCCCGCAATCCCGTGGCCAGTTCTGCACCAGCCGACGGATGCCCGCGAACGAGCTGCCATTCCCCATCGTCGAGCGCCGAGGGTTTGTCGAGCACCGTTTGGTGGATGGTGATCTTGCCGAGGTCGTGGATCAGGGAGGCCCAGCGCAGCCGGGTGCGCTCCAGTTCCGGCAGGTGCAGCGCCGCGGCAAGCAGGTCGGTGTAGGCCCGGACCCGTTCACTGTGCCGGCGGGTCGGGCGGTCGTGCCGGGCGAGTGCTCCCAACAGCTCGACGATGTGGACCGCGGCCTCCTGCGCCCCCCAGCTGGTGGACTGTCTGCTGGCTGCTGTGAGGTCGCGCATTGAGCCAGCCCGTAACGCGAGCTTGAAGCGCCGGGGGGCCTGGTCCGGAAAGGTCAGCGCGAGGCGGAGCAACGTCACGAGCGGCAGGAACCGGCGGCCGAGCCGCTCCAGCGCCCACAGCGTGACCGACGCAGCTAAGAGCACCGCGAACAGCCGCGCGGGATAGGGGCCGGTCACGACACGCGACACCGCAGCGGCCACCGCGACCGCCAGCAGCACGGGCACGGCGACCAGGCCACCACGGACCAGCCAGGCCAGGCGCGGCCGGCTGCGCCAGGTGGTCGTCACGCTGCCGGGACCAGATCCGAGGTGCAGAAGGGGCAGCGGGAGGCCGCAGCGGGGACCGTCGAGAGGCAGCGGGGACAGAGCGAGGTTGGCACGGGCTGCACCTTGTGCAGCCTGGCCAGTGGCCGGACGACTCCGAAGAAGACCCCGGCCGCGGTCGACAGGAAAGTGATCAGGTCCTGCAGGAAGGCGCCGTAGGCGATGGTGCTGCTGCGGACAACGACCTTCAAGCCACCGAAGTCGACCGCTCCAGGAATGGCGATCAGAGGCAGCACCACGTTGTTGATCAACGACCTGATGAGTGCGAACGCGGCCAAGGCAATGACCAGCCCGACCGCGAGGTCGACCAAGCTCTGCCTGGTCACAAAGGCTTTGAATTCACGAAGCACGCAGCGAACCCCCTGTCGTGACCGGCAGTCCGGCAAGGACATCGCGGTTGCCGCATTCAATCATCACCGCCGTAGCTCGCGGGCCGGTGGCAACAGGTCCATGATCCCGGGCGGTCCCCGGTGATCGATACGTGGCTCCTCGACTCGATGGCGAGCCATCGAACGGCGTGGGCCACCGCGCTCGCTCGGGGGTTGATGGCCGCTGGAACCGACCGGCGGGTTCTTGCCGCCGTGCTGCTGGGTGCCATCGCGCTCGCGTTCTCGCATGGCACCTGAAGGAGGGTGGCGGTCGCATTCGTGGCGGCAGCGCCGCCTGTCACCATGGCCGACACTCTCAAACTCCTCATCAGGCGTCCCCGGCCGCCAGCGGTGCTCGCCCTGATCCACGCATCGGGTCCGTCCATGCCATCGACGGACGCGGCGTTGACGACGCGCTGTCTCGTCGTGGATGGACAGCAGTGGCCTGGTGAGTGGATGCGGGGGTGCTCGCACTGTGCGTCCTGGCCGTGGTCGCCGACGAGAAGACCTACGGCTATGCAATCGCCCAGCGGCTGCACGAAGCAGGCAAGGGCACCGTCAAGGGCGGCACCCGCTACCCGGTGCTCACCCGCCTCGAGCAGGACGGTCTGCTCGTGTCCACCTGGCGGGAGGGCGATGGTGGACCCGGGCGCAAGTTCTTCGCCGCTTCCACCGCCGGCCACGTCGCCTTGCAGCAGCAAACGACCAACTGGCTGACCTTCACCGAGCAGGCGACCAGACTGCACACCTCCGGCAAAGTGACCCCGTGATGACGACAGCGCAGACCTACGGCAACCAGTTGCAGTTCGCCCTGCGCATGCTGGACGTGCCGGGCCGGCGGATCGCCGAGACGCTCGCTGAGGTGGACAGCCACCCCATCAAAAGCGGTGAGGATCCGCTTGAAGCGTTCGGCCCGGCGAACGGCGTACGCCGAGCAGGTGGCCGGCGCGCTGCTTTGCACGAGCCCGTCCCGGCCGACCTCGCAGGGTTGGAACGTCGCGGGCTCCGCAGCTGCTGGCGCCATCGGGGCCTGGTTTCTGCTCGACGGCGTCCTTGGGGTCAGTGCCGGACCAGGTGGTCGGTGGGGCCTGCCGGCGGATGCTGAGCTCGCGCTCGGCCTGGTCGTGTTGGCCGCGCTGGCAGCCCACTTCCGCCGACTCGCCGGCCCGGCGGCCACCCGCGTCCTCGACCCGCGGACCGGTGCCGACATGACGCTGCCGCTGCCGTCCTGGGCGATCCCGGGTCGGTGGTCGTCCGGGCCTTGCCCTCGTGTTGGTCACCGCCGTCTCCCACTGCTGACGTCGGCCGCCGGTAGCTTCGCCGCACGGGTTCAGGGACCGGATTGCTGCGGTGGCTCGTGATCACCGCAGTCACCCTGCATGCGCTGTTCTTCGTGGTGGGGGCGGGCGTCGAGGCCGGCATCCGCCGCGCTCTGCCTGATTCGCAGCTTGGCCGCCCAGCGGTGAACGGGCCTCGTCCAGCGCGGTGACTGCCATCCGGAAAGGGATCCGGCGGACCGGATCAGTCAGTTGCTGATGTAAGCCGTCAGCTGGTCGCGCTCAGTCTGCAGCTCCTCGAGCCGCTGCTTCACGACGTCGCCGATGCTCACGATGCCGGTGAGCCGGCCGCCGTCGACCACCGGGACGTGCCGGAAGCGCTGCTCGGTCATCAGCACCATGAGTTGTTCGACGGTGTCGGTTGCGCTGCAGGTGCACACCAGCGCAGTCATGATTTCCGAGATCGGGTGCTCCAGCAGCGCCGGTCCGTGGGCATCCAGCCGCCGTACGACGTCGCGCTCGCTCACGATGCCGGACACCGCGACGCCGTCCGGTGAGACGACGAGCGCGCCGATGTGGTGCTCGGCGA
This sequence comes from Frankiales bacterium, assembly GCA_043762595.1. GTDB lineage: Bacteria > Actinomycetota > Actinomycetes > Mycobacteriales > SCTD01 > JAYSQK01. The sequence goes on along the minus strand of JAYUMN010000017.1, from coordinate 9,284 downwards.
GCCGGTGGAGGAGGTCGCCCACCGTCGTCTCGGCCGGCATCGTCACCACGGTGGCACCCTTGCGCTTGAGTACTTCGGAGATGAGCATGTTGGCCTTCCGGTGTGACGCAGTGTTGCCGACACCCGAGCCTCGCACCGTAGGACCGCGCTGACCAGCAGCCAGTAGGTTGCTGGACCGGCGGCCGACTCACCGGGCGGTGCCGAGCACCTCGAGGGAGTCCTCGCACGCTGCCCGACTGCGGTGAACGCGCGTACCGTGGACGCATCCAGCACCCCGGGCCGAGGAGCGTCATGACCACCCTCATTGGACGGCCAAACACTGCGCTGGTCATCATCGACGTCCAGAACGACGTCCTGGCGGGCGGGCACAACCGGGACGGCGTTATCGCCAACATCGGCTTTCTGGTGGACAAGGCCAGAGCCGAGCAGGTGCCTGTCGTGTGGGTGCAGCATTCAGATGGCGACCTGCCCTCCGGCAGCGACGGCTGGCGTTCTGTTGCTGAGCTCACTCAGGAGGCGGCTGAGCCGGTCGTCCACAAGAGCTACGGCGACTCCTTCGACGACACCGACCTCGAGGCCGTGCTTGCTGAGCGCCACGTCGGGCGATTGATTGTCACCGGGGCGCAGACCGACGCATGCATCCGATCCACACTGCACGGGGCGATCGTCCGAGGCTACGACGCCACGCTCGTCGCGCCGAGCAACGCTGGCCTGGTCGAACTCGAGCCGGCGGGGTGCAGTGCTACGCCTTGACGACCGCGGTTCTGGCCCAACGGTCAGAGAAGCGCAGGTGGTTCTCGGAGAAGATAGAGACGATGTCCACGAGGCCGCCGAAGGGGACGAAGTTGAACACGGCCTGACACAGGTTGCGGACGAACATGTGGCCCCAGGTGCAGGGACGACCGGTCGAGATATCGACCACCCGTAAGCCGAGGAGATTCTTGGCGGGGGTGGTGCCCTTCGTCCACATGATCATTGCCCAGATGAACCACCCGATGCCGAGCGTCACAACGAGCAGCACGAATTCCAGCAGGAAGGCTCCGAACCGCGCACCGAGAGAGGCGAGGGCAGCGGTCGGGACCGGGGAGTTGGGGAGGTGGCCGGATGCCGGAGTGCCGTACCCGACCGGAGGCTGTGCGTAGGGGTCCTGGACGAGGAAGCCCGCGGGCGCTCCATAGCCTGCGGGCGACGGGTAGCCCGAAGGGACTGGGGGGTATTGCTGCGGCGCGATCGGTGCGGCCGGAGCCTCTGGTGGGGTCTCGAAGGGGTCGGACGGGGTCACCATCTGTACCTCTCAGGCACCTAGTGGGACGCTGTCGCCGTCCCGGTTGAGACCCTTTGTACAGGGAAACCACGGCGCCGGAGTGGGAACGTGCACAGACCACGTCGTGAGGGCTCACCCCCCCTGCGCCACACGCGGCGGTTCGACCGAGCGGGCTGGCCCGACCGCGCCGCTGGATACCGATCACGTCCTGCGAGGCAGAGTCAGTTGCGGGGACCAGAGCGCCTCCCGTCCCAACCCGGCACGCATCCAGGAGCAGCTCAAGGTGGAGCCGGACAAGCAGCGGCCGCGCATCGCCCCCGAGAGCGGGGCGGGCGCGCAGCCCACCGATGACGTGGTGCTGCGGGCATGCCGGCTGCGCTGACAGCGCAAGCACCACGGCTTGGGTGCGCCATCAACCGGCACTGGCTGGTGAGCGGTACCTCCGTCGGCGTGGCGGCGATGCGTACCCTTCCGCAGGTGACGAAACGTGTGGCGGTGGTGACTGGAGCGAGCCGCGGGATCGGGAGAGCTCTCACCGAGCGCCTGCGGGCAGCTGGCATGACGGTGGCCGCGATCGGCCGCTCGGGGACCGATCTCAACGACGTGGCAGTCCAGACCGGCGCCGTTCCCTTTGTGCTTGATGTTGCCGACCCGGGGGCGGTGGAAGAGGTCTTCGGGCGGATCGAGGGCGAGCTGGGTGTGCCCGATCTGCTGGTGAACAACGCGGGCGTGAGCGGTGGCAGCGGCGGAACGTGGGAGCTGTCGCAACAAGACTGGTGGCAGGTGCTCGAAATCAATGTGCGCGGCACCTACCTGTGTACCCGCGCAGTCCTCGCGCCGATGATGGCGCGAGGTAGCGGCCGGATCATCAACATCTCATCCGGTGCGGCGACGTCGCCGGTAGGTCTCGACAACGACAGCGTGATGAACTCCGCCTACATGGCGTCTAAGGCGGCGGTGAACCGCTTTACCGAGGCCGTTGCGGGTGAGTGCTTCAGCTCGGGTGTCCGGGTCTTCTCGCTGTCCCCGGGGAAGGTCAAGACGGACATGACCGCAGGTCTGTTCGCCGACCAGTGGGACGACGCCGACACCTGGACGTCGGTGGAGAAAGCATTGGATCTGATCACTGATCTCGATGCGGGGCTGTTGGATGCCCTTTCGGGCAGGTACTTCAGGGCAGCGATCGACGACTGGCGCGAGCTATCGGTGCGTTGGGACGAGGTCATCTCCGGAGACACGAACGTGCTGCGACTGAGCCAGCTGCCGACATCAGGTTCGGTCGAGATCGGTCGGCCACCGTGACCACCAATTCCCGAGCTGGCACCTTCGCAGCCGACCGGTTCGCGCGACCGAGAAAGCCCACATGAGGCTTCGGGAAGGCTGACGACGCCTCGACGACCCATGATGGCCGGGCCTTTCAGCTGCGTCGTTCAGCGTCGTCCATGAGTCGTTGCCAGTGTGCCTGGGCGTCGGCGTGCCAGGCGTCGTGCCGCGAATGGAACAACTCGGCCGCCGCGGGCCCCGGCCAGGTGGGCGGCAGCAGTGGGGCGGGCAACCCCGGGTCGAGGAACGGGAAGCGGCGCCATGCCTGTACGAGCCGAACCTGTGCCCCGAACGCGTCCACCGGCAACTCGACCCCGTCGTCGGCGAAGTCGGTGAGAAATCCGGCGTAGCGCTGCTGCACCTCCTCCAGGTGCCAGGCGTCGGCGACGACCTTCTGCTGGTCACCGACAGCGCCGAACGGACCGGTGAAGGAAAACGACTCGACACCCAGAGCCTCGACGACCGCAGCGACCTCCTTCTCCTTCTCGGCGTCCGGAATGACCCAAAGACCGGGCATGGGTGAGCCGAGGCCGGCCCAGGTCAGGCGGGTGCGCAGGCTGTGTCGGAGCTGGCGCTGGGTCTCCGGGACGCTGACGGCGAGCACCAGCCAGCGGCCGTCCCACTCCTCGACGGTGCGGCCGAAGCCGTAGATGCGCTCGGCGCCCTCGGCCAGCAGTCGGGTACCGCTCGGGCTCAGGTGCCAGCGGACCCGTCGCCCGTCGCGTTCGGCGAGAAGCAGCCGCTCGGCGGCGGTGCGCGACAGCGCCTGCCGGGCCGCCTTCTCCTCGACACCCACCTCGGCCAGCGCCGACACCAGCGCGCCGGTCCACGCCGATACGTCGTGCGGCAGGACGAACTCACCGAGGATCGTCAACAGCAGCGACCGCGCGCTCGCTGCGCCGGTCTCGCGCCGGCGCCGGCCGGGGCCCGCTTCCGCCATGGCGAGATTGCACCACAGCTGGTCCGCGAAGCTCTACAGACCCTTGACGACTGGCCAAGCCCGCGTAGGTTGTCGGGGCATTGCCAGGACGGGGTCGCGCCGCGCCCGTCCGGACAGGACGGAGCCGTCACGGTATGACCGAGCAGTTCAACGCAGCGCAGTTCCTCGTCGACCGGCACGTCGAGGCCGGCCAGGGCGCGCGCATCGCCGTACGCAGCGAGGGTGTGTCGACCTCCTACACCGCGCTGCAGGCGCTGACCGCCGGGGTGGCCGCGGGGTTGCGCGAGCTCGACGTCCGCCCCGGTGAGCGGATCGTCCTGTTGTGCTCGGACCGCCTCGAGCTGCTCGCCGGGATCCTGGCCGCGATCCGGCTCGGCGCCGTTGCGGTGCCGATCTCCACCATGCTGACCGCCGCCGACACGGCCAAGATCCTCGCCGACTGCGGTGCCCGGGTCCTCGTGGTGAGCCCTGAGTTCGTCGGCAGTGCCGCAGCTGCTGCGCCGGCAGCTCCCGATCTCGCGCACGTGATCACCATCGGGAGCGCTGAGCTGGCCGTGCCGCCGAGCGTGCAGCTGCACAGCTGGGAGCAGGTGCTCGCCGCAGGACAGTGGCAACCAGGGGACAGTCCCTGGACAGCCGCGACAAAGCCTGACTCGCCGGCACTATGGCTCTACACCTCCGGCACGACCGGCAATCCCAAGGGCGCGATGCACCGCCAGCAGAACCTGCGCGCGGTCTGTGAAACCTACGCCCGCAACGTGCTGCGGATCGCCCCAGACGATGTCTGCTTCTCGGTGGCCAAGCTCTTCTTCGCCTACGGGCTTGGTAATGCATTGCTGTTCCCGCTCTCCGTCGGCGCGACCGCCGTCCTCGAACCGCGTCGACCATCACCGCAGATCGTCGTGGAGCGGATGCGCGAGGACGCGCCCTCGTTGTTCTTTGCCGGCCCGACCTTCTTCGCCGCCCTGCTTGCCGCCGATCTGCCGGTCGACACCTTCAGCTCGGTCCGGCTCTGCGCCTCGGCCGGCGAAGCGTTGCCGGCGAGTCTTTACCGACGCTTCACCGAGCGCTTCGGCGTCGAGGTGCTCGACGGGCTCGGCTCGACCGAGGCGCTGCACATCTTCTTGTCCAATCAACCAGGAGCCGTTCGCCCGGGTACGTCGGGGACGGTGGTGCCCGGCTACGAGATCGAGTTGCGCGACGAGGCGGGGCTGGCCGTGCCGGACGGCGAGCCCGGCGGCCTGTTCGTCCGCGGCGCATCGATCGCCACGGGCTACTGGTGTCGTACCGACACCACCCGGGAGGTGTTCCAGGGTGCGTGGCTGCGGACCGGCGACACCTACACCCGCTCAGCGGACCGCTATCTCACCTGCCTTGGCCGGTCCAACGACCTGCTCAAGGCAGGTGGCATCTGGGTCTCCCCGGCAGAGGTGGAGGACCGCCTGCTGCAGCACCCCGGGGTCGCCGAGGCCGCGGTCATCGGCGTGCCCGACAGCAACGAGCTCGACAAACCGGTCGCCTTCGTCGTCGCCGCGCCGGGGCACCAGGTGGATGAGGCGCAGCTGGTGGCGTGGTGCCGCGAAGGGCTGGCGGCCTTCAAGCGGCCGCGGGCCGTCGTGGTCGTCGACGAGCTGCCCAAGACGGGCACCGGCAAGATCCAGCGGTACCGCCTGCGGGAGCTCGCCACCGGGGTCCTTGATCTGCCGCAGGATCCCCCGATCGAGTCCCCGGCCGGCGTGCCTGCGGGGGCCGGCTAGTGCTGGACGGCCAGCTGCTCATCGACGCCCACGTCCATGTCCCGTTGCTCGGCAGCGTCGCCCCGGCCTGGACGCAGTGGGCCCGCGACTTCGGTGCCGACGGGATCCTGGATCAGGTGTGGGGGCCGGACGGCACCCCCGACCCGGCCGCCCTCGAGGCGTGTTTTCTCGGCCAGGGCGTCGACACGGCGTTGCTGTTCTGCGAGTACAGCCCCAAGGCCACCGGCTACCAGGCCTTCGACGACCTGTTGCCGCTCGTGGCGCACAACCCGCGGCTGTTCCGGCCGGTCGCGAACGTCAACCCGCACCTGCACTTCCCGATCGCCCGGGAGCTGGAGCGACAACTCGACCTCGGCGCGGCGGCGCTCAAGCTGCACCCGGTGCACGGCGGCTTCCGCTGTGACGACGCCGCCCTCTACCCGGCGTACGCGGTGCTGGTGGAGCGCGGGGTCCCGCTGGTCGTGCACTGCGGGACGAGCAGCTTCCCCGGTTCGACCAATGCGTACGCCGATCCGCAGCTGCTCGATGCGGTCCTGCGCGACTTCCCCGAGCTGCAGGTCGTGTTGGCGCACGGCGGGCGCGGCTGGTGGTACGACGCCGCAGCGTTCCTCGCCATGTCGCGGGACACCGTGTGGCTCGAGCTGTCGGGGCTGCCGCCCAAGCGCCTGCCGGAGTACTACGGCCGCTTCGACCTGCAGCGGCTGGCCCGGAAGATGATCTTTGGCACGGACTGGCCCGGCGTGCCCGGCCAGGCGGCCAACGCCCGTGCGGTCGCGGGCCTCGGCCTGACCGACGAGGTGGCCGCCCTCGTGCTCGGCGGCAACGCCATGCGGGTCTACACCGGCCTGCACCCGGCTCCTGCTACAAAGTCTTGACGACGAGCGAACAGACCGTAGTATGTCAGGCATGCTGCTCGCCGACAACGCCACCGCGACGCCCGGCACCGATCAGCGGGTCGACTTCGACACCGCCCCGGATCGCTACCGACACTGGGTCCTGCGGATCGACGGCGACGTCGCGACAGTCACGCTCCTGGTCGACGAGCAGGGCGGTCTCGTGCCCGGCTACGAACTCAAGATGAACAGCTACGACCTCGGCGTCGACATCGAGCTCTACGACATCGTGCAGCGGTTGCGCTTCGAGCAGCCTGCCGTCAAGGCTGTGATCATGACCGGCGGCCTGGACCGGATGTTCTGTGCCGGCGCCAACATTCGGATGCTTGCGCAGAGCTCGCACGCCTGGAAGGTGAACTTCTGCAAGTTCACCAACGAGACCCGGAACGGGATCGAGGACGCCACCGCGACCTCCGGGCAGACGTGGATCGCAGCGCTGAACGGCACCGCCGCCGGCGGCGGCTACGAGCTCGCACTGGCCTGCGAACAGATCGTCCTGGTCGATGACGGCTCGTCCGCGGTGTCCCTGCCCGAGGTACCGCTGCTCGGGGTGCTGCCGGGCACCGGCGGGCTGACCCGGGTCGTCGACAAGCGCTTCGTGCGTAAGGACCGCGCCGACGTCTTTGCCACCAAGACCGAGGGGATCCGCGGCGCGACCGCCGTGCAGTGGAACCTCATCGACGAGAGTGTCCCAGCGAGCCGATTCAGTGAAGTCGTGCGAGGCCGCGCCAAGGCAGCGGCGCAGCGCTCGACCCGGCGCGGTGAGGGTGCCGGCGTGCCGCTGACGCCGCTGGCCCGTGTTGAGACCGCGGACGCAATTGACTACAGCACGGTCAGCGCCCGACTTGACCGCGCGGCCCGGCGCGTCGACATCACCGTGCGCGCACCTACTGTCGCACCGCCCGCCGACGCGGCGGCCGTCCGGGCCCAGGGCGTCGACTACTGGCCGATGGCGTTGGCCCGCGAGCTCGACGACCTCATCCTTCGGCTCCGCGCCAACGAGGCTCAGCTCGGCACCTGGGTCGTACGCACCGCTGGTGACGCCGACCTCGTCCTGGCCCACGACAACCAGCTGACCGCCCTGGCTGAGGACTGGTTCGTCAACGAGGTCACGCAGTACCTCAAGCGAAGCTTCAAGCGCCTCGACGTGACGAGCCGGAGCCTGTACGCCGTCATCGAGCCGGGCAGCTGCTTCGCCGGCACCCTGCTCGAGCTGGCCCTGGCCTGCGACCGGCAGTTCATGCTGGCCGGTGTGCTCGAAGACATCGATCCGGGCGCCACCCCGGCCACTCTGCAGGTCGGCGAGGCCAACCTGGGCTGCTACCCGATGGGCAACGGCCTGACCCGCTTGCAGTCGCGCTTCTACGGCCACGCAGACGATCTCGCCGCAGTGACGGCCCGTGTGGGTGAGCGGCTCGACGCAGCCGCGGCGTACGAGATGGGGCTTGTCACGGTCGCGCCGGACGACCTCGACTGGGACGACGAGTTGCGGCTGGCGCTCGAGGAGCGGCGGGCCCTGTCGCCCGACGCCCTGACCGGGATGGAGGCCAACCACCGCTTCGTCGGACCGGAGACGGTCGAGACCAAGGTGTTCGGCCGGCTGACCGCCTGGCAGAACTGGATCTTCCTGCGGCCCAACGCGAGCGGGCCTGAGGGCGCGCTACGCCGCTACGGCTCAGGCACCCGCGCCGACTACGACACCGGCCGGGTCTGAGCGTGCCGACGCATGACGTCGACCTGCTGCTGGTGGGTGCCGGGCCGGTTGGCCTGTACGGCGCGTACTACGCCGGGGTCCGGGGGTTGCGCACCGCCGTCATCGACTCGCTGCCGGAGCCCGGCGGCCAGATCACCGCGATGTATCCGGAAAAGCCGATCTACGACGTGGCCGGCTTCCCGTGCGTCAAGGGTCGCGATCTGGTCAGCGCCCTCGTGACGCAGGCCTCGCAGTATGCCCCGACGTACCTGCTTGGCGACTCCGCCACGACACTCGAGCGCACGCCGGACGGTCGCTGGTCGGTCGGGACCGAGGGCGGCCGGACGGTCCGCTGCGGCGCCGTCGTGATCACCGGCGGGATCGGCACCTTCACCCCGCGGGTGATGCCGGCAGGTGAGGAGTTCCTCGGCCGCGGGCTGGCCTACTTCGTGCCGGAGCTGGCCGACTACGCCGACCGCGACGTGGTCATCGTGGGTGGCGGCGACAGCGCGTGCGACTGGGCGCTGGCGCTGGCGGGCGTCGCCAGAAGCATCACAGTCGTCCATCGACGCAAGGCATTTCGGGCCCACGCGGCGACGGTCGAGGCGATGCGCGCCTCTGCCGCCACCGTGCTGGTCGACGCGGAGGTGACCAGGATCCTCGGCGCTGACGCCGTGGACACCATCGAGGTTGCCGTCAAGGGTGAGGACGCACCGAGAGTGCTGCCGTGCCAGCGCCTCGTCGCCGCGCTGGGGTTCATTGCCGACCTTGGGCCGCTGCGCCAATGGGGGCTTGAGTTGCACGATAACCGGCACGTCGTCGTCGACACCCGGATGCGCAGCAACATCGCTGGGGTGTATGCAGCAGGTGACATCACCGACTACGACGGCAAGGTCCGGCTCATCAGCGTCGGTTTCGGTGAGGTCGCCACCGCGGTGAACAATGCCGCTGTCGACCTCGATCCCGAGGCCCAGCTGTTCCCCGGTCATTCGAGTGACAACGCACCGGTCCCCGTCCCCGCCGCCTGAGCCCTGGAGAGAAACCGTGCCGTACGTCATCGCCGGCCCCTGCATCGACATCAACGACAAGGCCTGCATGGACGAGTGCCCTGTCGACTGCATCTACGAAGGGGAGCGCAAGAGCTACATCAACCCCAAGGAATGCATCGACTGCGGAGCCTGCGAGCCGGTTTGTCCGGTCGAGGCCATCACGCAGGACCGCAACGTGGACGACGCGATGACGGCCTTCGTCGAGGACAACCGGGCGTTCTTCGTCGAGGTGCTGCCAGGGCGTGATGCCCCGCTCGGCGCGCCAGGTGGCTCACGCAAGGTGGGCGTCCTCGGGGTGGACACGCGGCTCGTCGCCGGCTGGGAGGCCTGATGTCCGAGGGCCGGCCGGTTCGGGAGCTGTCCGA
>JAYUMN010000016.1:0-20480 GCA_043762595.1 Frankiales bacterium | reverse complement strand
GGTGGCGCGGGACTCACCGCGCAGGCAGGCCGCCAGGAGCAGCCAGGTGCCGGCCCCGAGCAGCCGCTGCTGGGTCAGCGACGCACCGGTGTCCAAGCCGAGCGCCAGCCCGACCCACCCGATGACTGTTGCTGCGAGCACGGCGTTGCGGGTCAGGGGGCGCACCCGGCAAGGGTGGCACGCACCGGCCCCTGGCACCCACCTACCTGGGCGCGCGGGCGCAAGGATCGAGCCCAACCTGCCGAGGGGAACACAAGAGTTGAATCCGTCGTGCTGAAGGGTTGAGGGAAACTGTCGTGACGACCCTGCCGTTCCGGGCGCGCGCCTTTGCCCTACTCGTGTGCGGCTTCGGTCTCTCGGCGGTGGTCTGGGTCGGCCTGGGGTCGGATCCGTGGTTGCTCCACCGCAACGTGCCGGCGTCCATGGCTCTGTCGTTGCTGGTCCTCGTCGGCGAGCTTCGGCCCATCGAGATCGCCCGTGGGGACAGCCAGGACGAGATCACCTTGTCGACCGGTTACGCCCTCGCCCTCACCTTCGTCGGCGCGCTCTGGCTGGCGATCCTCGTCCTGTGCCTGTCCGCTGTCGCCGAAGACCTCCGGGCCGGCAAGGCGTCGGTCAAGGTGTTGTTCAACGCGGCGCAGTACGCCTTCAGCCTGTTTGTCGCTGCCACCATGTTCGGGTCGATCACCGGCCAGTCGGTTCTGTCCCAGTGGCATCCACTGATGCTGCCGCGTGAACTCCCAGCCGCCATGGCCGCCGCCTGTGCCTTCTGGCTCGTCAACAGCTTTCTCACCGGCGTCGTCACCGCCCTGGCTCTTCGCGAGCCGGTCCTGCGGCGGCTGCTGCAAGACGTCCGTTTCGAGCTCGCCACCCGAGGGTTGCTGTTGACGTTTGCCCCGGTGGTGACCGTCAGCGTCGAGCTCACGGTCTGGCTCTTGCCGCTCCTGGTGCTCCCAATGGGTGCTATCTACGTCAGCGCCCAACTGGCCTCTCGCCGGGAGGGCGAAGCACTTCACGACGGGCTGACCGGACTGCCGAACCGGACACTGTTCGCATTGCGGGTCAAGCGGACCTGCGAGCAGGCAACGCCGGCGTTCAATTCGTCCTGCGCAGTGATGCTGCTCGACCTGGACCACTTCAAGGAGATCAACGACACCCTCGGGCACCAGGTCGGCGACCAGCTGCTCCGGGCGGTCGCCGACCGGTTGTCCGCCGGCCTCCGCCCCGGCGACACCGTCGCGCGGCTCGGCGGGGACGAGTTCGCTATCCTCGCGCTGAATCTGGTGTCGGTGTCCGACGCCTTGGCGGTCGGGGCGCGGGTCCTCGAGACGCTCTCAGAGCCCTTCACGATCGACGAGGTGCGCCTCGATGTCGAGGCAAGCCTCGGCATCGCGCTATACCCCGAGCACGGCGACCAGATGGACCTGCTGCTGCGACAGGCCGACATCGCCCTGTACGCCGCGAAGGTCGAACGCTCCTGCGTCCGGTTGTACGACGTGACACAGGATCCGCACACCCTTGACCGCCTTGCCCTGGCGACCGACCTGCGCGCCGGCATCGGACGCGGCGAGCTGCTCCTGCACTACCAGCCACAGATAGACGCCCAGAGCGGCCGGATCGTCGGCTTCGAGGCGCTCGTCAGGTGGAACCACCCCCGGCACGGAATGCTCTTTCCCGACGACTTCCTGCCCGTGGTCGAGAACACCGGTCTCATCGGGCCGCTCACCCTCGAAGTGCTCGACATGGCGCTCACCGCGGTCGCTTCCTGGCGGCGTGCCGGACACGAGGTCAGCATCGCCGTCAACCTCTCTGTGCGGCACCTGAGCGACCTGTCGCTGCCGCAGCGCATCCGTGCGTGTCTGGCCGAGCACCAGGTGCCCCCCGAGGCCCTCGTTCTCGAAGTCACCGAGACGCTGATCATGACTGATCCGAACCGCGCGGTGGCGGTGCTCGGGCTGCTGCGCGACCTCGGAATCAGGCTTGCTTTGGACGACTTCGGGACGGGCTACTCATCCCTGGCCTACCTTCGCCGCCTGCAGGTCCACGAACTCAAGATCGACAAGTCGTTCGTCCTGCGACTGTCGATCAACGAGGAAGACGCGGTCATCGTGCGATCAACAATTGAGCTCGGCCACAACCTAGGGCTGCGGCTGGTCGCCGAAGGGGTCGAGGACGCAGCGGCGCTCGACCTGCTGCGGCGATGGGGCTGTGACGTCGCACAGGGCTATTTCATCAGCCGGCCGATGGCCGGCGACGCCGTACTCCCGTGGCTCACCGGTTCGGCGGCAGCCGGGCCGTACGCCTGCGCCGTTCGCGGTACCGGTGGCGGTGGCGGTGGCGGTGGCGGTGGCGGTGGCGGTGGCGGTGGCGGTGGCGGTGGCGGTGGCGGTGGCGCAGACCACTCCAATGGGTGACAAGTGGACGTCCCGCCGCACCGATGTGCAACACAATGCCGATGCCAGGAGGTGACCAGATCCCAACCGCCCTCGTGGGCCAGAAGTGGGAGTGCCTGTCGTGACTTCCGTCAGCACCACCGGGTATTCGCCCACTCGTCCCCAATCCAGGAGGAACACCTCATGCGCACCAAGATGACCGCCAGGCTCATCGCCCTCAGCTCCGTCGTCGTGGCACTCGTTGCCGTGATCGAGGCCGGAGCCAAGTGGAACTAGTCCACTGACGGTGCGGGTCGGCCTCCGACTCGGGAGGCCGACCCGTTCCTGAGCAGCCGGCAGAAAGGACCTGAGATGCTGTTCGTCGTGGTGCTCGCCGCCGCCATGCTGTCCGTCCGCCTGGCTGGCGGGCGCTTCGTCGTACTGGCCGAGGTCCGAATTCGTGCGGCCTGGCTGGTCATCTCGGCCCTCTTGCTGCAGGTCGTCACGATCTCGGTGCTGGTCCACCCGGCCCCGGCGCTGGCAGCGTCGTTGCACCTGCTGTCCTACGGCCTCGCCGCCGCGTTCCTGTGGCTCAATCGGGGGTTGCCCTGGTTGCCGCTGATCGCCGCCGGCGCCGCGCTGAACGCGCTCGCCATTGCCGCCAATGGTGGCACCATGCCGGCGTCCGCGTCGGCGTTGCAGACCGCCGGCATCGCGGGCGACGGTGTGCACTTCGCGAACTCCACCACCGTCATCGGACCGCGGCTCGCCCTGCTCGGCGACGTCTTCGCCCTGCCCCGCTCCCTCGGCGTCCTCGCCAACGTCTTCAGCATCGGCGACGTCGTCCTCACCATCGGCGCGGTGTGGTTTCTCCACGGGGCAGCCGGCTGCAGGTGGGCCACCGCACCGTGGCGGCCCAGGCGATCGGCTCCGGGGGCCTACCCCGAGGTGACGCCAGTGCCGATCAGGCAGGAGACGCCGTTGAAGCCGTGGTTGCAGTAGCCACCCGGGTTCTTGTGCAGGTACTGCTGGTGATAGGGCTCGGCGTAGTAGAACGGCCCGGCCGGGACAATCTCGGTCGAAATCTCGCCGCGGCCGGACGCCGCCAAGGCCTTGCCGTAGACCTCGCGGCTGGCCTTTGCCGCGGCCAGCTGCGCGTCGGTCGAGGCGTAGATGGCCGAGCGGTACTGCGAGCCAACGTCGTTGCCCTGCCGCATGCCCTGGGTCGGGTCGTGGTTCTCCCAGAACAGCTTCAGCAACGCGTCGTACGACGCCTTGGTCGGGTCGAAGACGACCTGCACGGCCTCGGTGTGACCGGTCCGGCCCGAACACGTCTCGTCGTACGTCGGGTTGGGAGTCATCCCGCCCTGGTAGCCGACCGCGGTGCTGAGGACGCCGGGCGCCTCCCAGAAGATCCGCTCGGCGCCCCAGAAGCAGCCCAGGCCGAAGTAGGCCGTCTCTGCGTCGACGGGGAACGGGCCGGCGATCGGCGTGCCAAGCACCTCGTGCCGGTCGGGGATGCGCATCGGCTCGGCGCGGCCGGGCAGCGCCGTGTCGGCCGTGGGGAGGTCAAGCTTCTTGGTTAAGGACCACACGGTGGGGACTCCTGTCATCGGACTGCATGTCAAATGCCTGTACGACGTCCAACCGGTGGCCCGGCCGGGTCGTTCCCCACGTCACCGGGCCGTCACACCGGCGGCAGCAGGACCCCTGGGCTCAGGATCCCAGCCGGGTCGAGGGCCCGCTTGATGGCCTGCATGGCGGCGATCTCGGTGGCCGACCGGGACAGCCCGAGCCAGGCGACCTTGGCGCGACCGACGCCGTGCTCGCTGCTGATGCTGCCCTGCAGCTCGGCGACCAGCCGCAGCACCGCGCCGGTGACCTCGTCGTGCAGCTCGCCGGCATCGAGCACGTTGACGTGCAGGTTGCCCTCGTTGACGTGGCCGAACACGATCGGCCGGGCCGCTGGGCACGCCGCCGCAATTACCCCCGGCAGCCGGTCGACGAGCTCGGGCAGCAGGCCGGTCGGCACCGACACGTCGAGCTTGACCGGCACCCCCTGCGCGCTGATCGCCTCGGTGTGGGTCTCGCGATAGGCCCACAGCGCACGCTGCGAGGCGGCGTCGCTCGCGACCGTTGCGTCGAGCAGGCCGTCGGCCTCGCCGACCGCCTCGACGAGCGCCTCGGTCGGATCACGGCGATCGGAGCACTCCAGCAGCAGGTAAACCGGGTACGGCTCGCCGAACGGCGCCGGCAGGCCGCCGTAGCCGCGGACGAGCTCGAGACCGGGCTGGAAGAACAACTCGGCCGCGGACAGCGACGGCAGCCGCTCGCGCAACCCCGGCAGCAGCGCCACGGCCTCACGGGTGCCGGCCATCGCAAGCAGCGCGACGCAGCGGGCCCGCGGTCGCGGGACGAGCCGGACCCGGACCTGGGTGACGACGGCCAGGGTGCCTTCGCTGCCGGCGAGCAGCGAGACAAGGTCGTAGCCGGTGCCGTCCTTGGCGAGCCCGGCGAGGCGGCTGACCACCGAGCCGTCGGCCAGCACCGCCTCGGCACCGGTCAGCTGGGCCCGCATCGAGCCGTAGCGCAGCACCCGGATGCCGCCGGCGTTGGTCGCGACGAGCCCGCCGACGGTCGCCGATTCGCGGGCCGCCAAGTCGACGCCGAAGTCGAGGTCGGCCGCACGCGCATGCGCCTGCAGCGCGGCCAGGGTGACCCCGGCGCCGACAGTGACCTGCGCTGCGGCCAGGTCGATCTCGCCGATGTCATCGAGCCGGGCGAGGCTGATGACAACCTCACCACCGGCGGGCACCGCTCCCCCGACGAGCCCGGTGTTGCCGCCCTGCACCACCACCGGTGCCCGGTGCGCAGCGCAGGCGCTTAGCACAGCCGCGACCTGCTCGGTGCAGCGCGGACGTACAACGCACCGGGCCCGCCCCGAGAACCGACCGGTCCAGTCGGTCTCGTAGGAGGCGGTGAGGTCTGCGTCGACCAGGACGTGCTCCGCGCCGACCGCGGCCTCGAGGTTCTCGAGCAGGCTCACCTGAGCACCCGCAGGCGGACTGCCTCGGGCAGCGCCCGCAGCGCCGCGACCAGCCCGCCGTCACAGCCACCCCCGACGTCGGTGACGACGTAGCCGAGGCTGCCTCTCGTCGCGAGCAGTTGGCCCTCAATGTTGACCCCGTGCTCGGCGAGCAGCCCGTTGACCGTCGCCAGCACACCGGTCGTGTTGTGGTGCAGCAGCAGCAGCCGGGTCTGGCCGGCCTCGCGCGGCAGGGCGACCGGTGGCAGGTTGACCGACAGCGAGGTGCTGCCGGTGCCGACGTAGTCCCGCAGCTTGCCGGCGACGAAGTGGCCGATGTCCTGCTGCGCCTCCTCGGTCGAACCGCCGACGTGCGGCGTCAGGATCACGTTGGGCAGCCCGCGGAGGGCCGAGACGAACTCCTCGCCCGCGGCCTTGGGCTCGATCGGGAAGACGTCGACGGCGGCGCCGGCCAGATGCCCGCTGCGGATGTGCGCTGCGAGCGCCTCGTGGTCGACCACGAAACCGCGGGAGAGGTTCAAAAAGATGCTGCGCGGCCGCATCCGGGCCAGCTGCTCCTCGCCGAACAGGTCACTGTTGCCGGCCCGGCCGTCGACGTGCAATGACACGACGTCGGACTCGGCGAGCAGCTCGTCGAGCGTCCCGCAGCGCCGGGCGTTGCCGAGCGCGAGCTTGTCGGCGGAGTCGTAGAACAGCACCCGCATCCCGAGCGCCTCGGCCAGCACCGACAGCTGGCTACCGATGTTGCCGTAGCCGACGATGCCGAGCCGCCGACCGCGGACCTCGTGGCTGCCGACCGCAGATTTGTCCCAGCGGCCGGCGTGCATGTCGGTGTTCTTGTCGGTCAGTCGACGGGTCAGCGCAATGATCTCCGAGATCGCCAGCTCCACGACGCTGCGGGTGTTGGAGAACGGCGCGTTGAACACCGCGATCCCCCGGTCGGCCGCCGCAGCGAGGTCGATCTGATTGGTGCCGATGCAGAACGCCCCGACCGCCAGCAACTCGGTGCCGGCAGCCAGCACCTTCTCGGTCATCGTCGTGTTGGAGCGCAGGCCGAGCACCGCCACCCCACCGATGCGCTCAAGCAACTCGGCCTCGCCGAGCGCCCGATCGAGGCGCTCCACCGCAAAGCCTGCGTCGCGCAGCGCGAAGGCAGCGTCATCGTGGATGTTTTCCAGCAGCAGGGCGGTCACAGGTGTGCCGGCAGCCGTGGCCACGTCGATCCCCTTCACTGCAGGTCGTCGGGATGGGGCGTCGGCAGCGGCGCGGTCAGCCCTGCGTACGCGAGCTCGAGATTAGCTGACCGGCCCGGTGTCAGCCGGGTCAGGGCCGCAGCTCGGCAAGGGTCTGCTGGGCGACGGCGAAGGCCCGGCGTGCGGCCGGAACACCGGCATAGACGGCGGTGTGCAGCAGCACCTCGGAGATCTCCTCGTCGGTCAGGCCGTTGGTGACCGCCGCCCGCACGTGCAACGCGAGCTCGTGCTCGTGGCCGAGGGCGGTAAGCACCGCCAGGGTCACCATGCTCCGGGTACGCCGGGACAGTCCCGGCCTGGCCCAGACCTCGCCCCAGGCGTAGCGGGTGACGAGGTCCTGGAATCCTTCGGTGAGGGCGGTCGTGGTCGCGACGGCGTGGTCGACGTGCGCGCCGCCGAGGACGGCGCGGCGCACCGCCGTCCCCAGGTCGTGAGGGGAGCGCCCGGCTGGGTCGAGATGGGCCAGCAGGGCGGCATTGACGGCTGCTGCCTGCTCGACGTTGGCCAGGTGAGCGGCACCGGCCAGGACCTGCAGCCGGGCGCCAGGGATCGCCGCGACGATCGCTTCGAGGTGCTCCGGCGGCGTCGAGGGGTCGTCCGCACCGGCGATGGCCAGCGTCGGCGCCGCGATGTCCACGAGGTCGGCCCGCAGGTCCATCGCCCCGATCGCCTCGCAGCAGGCGGCATAGCCCTCGGCCGGGGTCGCGGCGATCATGGCGCGCAGCCAGGCCACCCGATCCGGGAGTCGGCCCAACGGCGTGAGCCAGCGCTCGACGACCGCGTCGGCGACCGCGCCGCTGCCGCCGGCCCGGACGACCGCGGCACGCTCGGTCCAGTTGCTCGGCGGCCCGAGCAACGCCGACGTACACAGCAGGGCCAGCCGGTCCACCCGGGCCGGCTCACGGGCGGCCAGCCGCATCGCCGTCATACCGCCGAGCGACAGCCCCACGAAGTGGGCCCGCGCCACCCCGAGCCGGTCGAGCAGCGCCACCGCGTCATCGACGAGGTCGTCGAGTGCGTACGGGCCCGGCGGCACCGGCGATCCGCCGTGCCCGCGGGCGTCGTAGCGGACGACCCGGAAGCGCTCGCTCAGCGTCGGCACCTGCGGATCCCACATCTTCAGGGTCGAGCCGAGCGAGCCGACGAGCACGACGACGGGCGCGTCCGCCGGACCGGCTTCGACGTGCTGAACCTCGACGGCGGTCACGGCTGCTCCTTGTCGGCGCTGCGGCTGGCCAGGGCGCGGTCGACCAGCTGGCCGGCCTGACCGGTGGACGGGGTGGTGAGGCGGCTGAGCTGCGCGTCGTCGAGCGAGCAGCCGGGGTCGGCGGCGAGCTCGGTCCGCAGGGTGCTGGCGTGGTCGTGGGTCCGGGCCACCGCTGCCGCGACCAGTTCGTGTGCGGCGGTGCGGCCGAGCTTCGGGGCGAGCGCCACGGCGACCGCCTCGGCGACCAGTTCATTGCCTGCCACGCCGAGATTGTGCGCCATCCGCGCGGGGTCCACCTCGAGGGACTCCAGGCAGTCGCGCAGCCAGGCCGCGCCGCTGCCGGTGGCGCGGAGCAGCTCACCCAGGGTCTCCCACTCGGCGTGCCAGGCGCCCGCCGCGCGCTCGTGCTCCTGCGCCATGGCGGTGAGCAGGGTCGCCACCAGCCCTGGGGCGCGCAGCGCCGCGGCCCGGGCGGCCACCGCCGCGACGGGGTTGCGCTTGTGCGGCAACGACGATGAGCCACCCCGGCCAGCGACCCCTTCGCGCACCTCGCCAACCTCGTTCTGGGCCAGCAGGCAGACGTCGAGGCCAACCTTGCCGACCGCCCCGCAGGCCGCTCCGAGAGCGCCGGCGAGGTCGGCGAGCGGTCCGCGCGCGGTGTGCCAGGCCAGCACCGGCACCCGCAGCCCCAGCACCCTCGCCAGCTCGGTGAGCACGACCGTCGCGCGCTCGCCGTAGACCGCGAAGGTGCCGACCGCCCCGCCGAGCTGCACCGGCAGGGCTGCGTCGATCCGGTCGAGCTGCGCCGCGGCGTGGTCCAACGCCAGCGTCCAGCCGGCCGCCTTGAGCCCGAAGGTCGTCGGCAGGGCCTGCTGCAGCAGGGTCCGGCCCGCCATGACGGTGTCCCGGTGGGCCGCGGCGAGTCCGGCGGCGGCCTCGGCGGCGGCCCGCAGGTCGGCGAGCACGTGCGTCAACGCTCGCCGGGCCACCAGCAGCATGGCGCTGTCGAGGACGTCCTGGCTCGTCGCGCCGACGTGCACGAAGGGTGCGGCGGCCGGTCCGGCGAGGGCCTCGATGGCCCGCACCAGGGGCACCACCGGGTTGCCATCGGCGGCTGCCTGCCGGCCGAGCAGCCCGAGGTCGTACGCGCCGATGTCCCGGCAGGCCGCGCAGATCGCGGCGGCGGCCGCCGGGGGCGCCAGACCGGCTGCGGCACAGGCCGTCACGAGGGCCGCCTCGACGTCCAGCAGCGCCCGCAACCAGGCCCCGTCACGGACCTCCTGGGCGGCTCCACCGCGGCCGAGGACGCCGTCGAACAAGCCATCAGACAGCGAAGAAAACGGTCTCATGCCCACCCTGCAGTGTGATGTCGAGGTGGTAGCCGTCCTCGGCGGGGGCCGCGACCAGGGTGGCGGCCCGCGCCGGGTCGAGCCCGGCCAGCACCGGATCGCCGCTGTTGTCCTGGTCCGGCAGGTAGATCCGGGTGACGAGTCGGTCGAGCAGGCCTCGGGCGAAGACCGACACAGCCAGGTGCGGGGCACCGTCGGCCCGCCCCGGCCGCACGGTGTGGATCGCCCAGCCCGCGACGGTCTCGGAGCGCCCAAAGCCCCGGAAGCCGGGGGTACTCGCTACCCCGGCGTACCGCTCGTCGCGTGGATGGCAGTAGATCCCGTCGACGTCGGCCTGCCAGGTCTCCACGAGCGCGTCGGTGACGACCTCACCCCGGCCGTCGAGCACGCGCCCCCGGATCCAGCACGCGCCGGGCGTGCCCGCCGGTACGACGTACTGGCTGTCCGGACGACGCAGGGCGAGCGAGAGGTAGGGGCCGACGGTCTGCGAGGGGGTGAGACCCAGCCGGCTCATCGGGGCTCCTCGAAGGGGGTGGCGTCGCGCCCCCGCAGCACGATGTCGAACTCGAAGCCAAGGGCCCAGTCCGGGCGGGTCTGCGCCAGGCTGAAACGGCTGACGAGCCGCTGCCGGGACGCCGCGGGCACCGCGCCGAAGATTGGGTCCTGGCCGAGCAGCGGGTCGTCGGGGAAGTACATCTGGGTGACCAGCCGCTGGGCGAAAGCGAAGCCGAACAGCGAGAAGTGCAGATGAGCCGGCCGCCAGGCGTTGTGATGGTTTCGCCAGGGGTAGGCACCGGGCTTCACGGTGGTGAAGCGGTAGCGCCCCTGCGCGTCGGTGAGGACCCGACCGGCGCCGGTGAAGCCGGGGTCGAGCGGGGCCGACCAGGTGTCGAGTGGGTGGGCGTAGCGCCCGGCGGCGTTGGCCTGCCAGAGCTCGATCAGGGTGTGCGGCACCGGCTGGCCGTCGCTGTCGAGGACCCGCCCGACCACGATGATCCGCTGGCCGATCGCCTCGGTTCCAGCGTGCGTGGTGAGGTCGGCATCGCCGGGGAGCACCCGCTCGGCGCCGAAGACCGGTCCGGTCAGCTCGCCGAGGCGGTGCGGGAGCAGGACAAGGGGCCGGGAGGGCGCCCGCGCAACCGTGGCGGCGTAGGCCGGTGCCAACAACGGGGGGTGGACCCCGTCGGGCGGCCGTTCGTAGCCCCCTGGCCTCGGCGCTGCCACGATGCGTCACCTTCCGTTGCTGCACGGTCGCTACAGCGTGCCATCCCCGGCTTGGCCCGCGCACCGACTGCCGCCAGGCTCTGTGCCATGCGCACCCAAGTCGGCATCATCGGAGCAGGTCCCGCCGGCCTGCTGCTGTCGCAACTGCTCGCCCGGGCGGGCATCGAGGGTGTTGTGGTCGAGCAGCGCTCCCGCGAGTACGTCGAGGCGCGGATCCGGGCGGGGGTGCTCGAGCAGGGCACCGTCGAGGTGCTCGTCGCGGCCGGTGTCGGCGGCCGGCTCCAGCGCGAGGGACTGCAGCACGACGGCATCTTCCTGCAGTGGCCCGGCGAGCGGCATCGCATCGACTTCCAGGCGCTGACGGGTCGCTCGGTCTGGGTCTACGGCCAGACCGAGGTCGTCAAGGACCTCATCGCCGCGCGTGTGGCAGCGGGGCTGCCGCTGCACTTCGAGGTGTCCGGTACGGCCGTTCACGATCTCGACTCGGACCACCCGGCCGTGACGTTCAGCACCGCCGACGGTCAGCCGCACCGGCTGGACTGCGACGTCGTCGTCGGTGCCGACGGATTCCACGGGATCAGCCGGCCCGCTGTACCGGGGGCGACGACCTGGGAGCGCGAGTATCCCCTTGCCTGGCTGGGGATCCTGGCCAGGGTGGCTCCGTCGACCGAGGAGCTGATCTACGCCTGGCATCCGCGCGGTTTCGCGATGCACAGCATGCGATCACCGGGGATCAGCCGCCTGTACCTGCAGGTCGACCCGGGCGAACGCGTCGAGGACTGGTCCGACGACCGGATCTGGGACGAGCTGCAGACCCGCCTCGCGCTCGACGGCTGGTCGCTGGAGACCGGCGAGGTCATCCACAAGGGCATCACCCCGATGCGCAGTTTCGTCAGCGCCCCGATGCGACACGGCCGGTTGTTCCTGGCCGGCGACGCCGCGCACATTGTCCCGCCGACTGGTGCCAAGGGCCTCAACCTCGCGGTCGCCGACGTTGCGCTGCTCGCGGACGCGCTGACCGCATGGTTCGGTGCCGGGGATCCAGGCCTGCTCGACAGCTACGGGGAACGGGCCCTGCGCCGGGTCTGGCGTACCACCCACTTCTCCTGGTGGATGACCTCGATGTTGCACACCTTTGGCGCGGACGACTTCGACCGGCAGCTGCAGCTCGCCCAGCTGCGCGCTGTCGCGACCTCGACGGCCGCTGCGACCAGCCTCGCCGAGAACTACGTCGGGTTGCCCTTGGACTGCTAGCACCCCGCGTCGGGCAGGATGCGGGCATGAGCGACACGGCCAACACCACCGCGCTGCGGGCCGCGCGGGACCACCTGCTGGCGACCCGCGACGACTACGACCGGGCGGTCGCCACCTTCAACTGGCCGGAGCTCGAGGGCCCGTTCTGCTGGGCCACCGACTGGTTCGACGCGATCGGACGCGGTTGCAACACCGTCGCGCTGTGGATTGTCGAGCAGGACGGCAGCGAGCAGCGTCTCACCTACGACGACCTGGTCCGGCGCTCGGACCAGGTCGCGACCTGGCTGGCCGAGCAGGGCGTCGGCAGGGGCGACCGGGTCATGCTGATGCTCGGCAACCGAGTCGAGCTGTGGGAGTCGATGCTGGCGGTGATGAAGCTCGGCGCGATCGTGCTCCCCACGACGACGGCGCTCGGCGCCGCCGACCTGGCTGACCGGGTCGCTCGGGCCGACGTGCAATACGTCGTCGCCACGGCCGACGACGCTGCGAAGTTCGACCAGCTGCCGTCGCTGTCGAGGATTTGCGTCGACGGAACCCCTCCCGGCTGGCTCGACTACCGAACGGCGTACGCCGTGACGCAGCCGAGGACCTTCGAGGCGGTGACCGATCCGGGCGACCCGCTGCTGCTGTATTTCACCTCAGGCACCACCTCGCGACCGAAGCTGGTCGAGCACACCCAGGTCAGCTATCCGGTCGGGCACCTGTCGACGATGTACTGGATCGGATTGCAGCCGGGCGACGTGCACCTCACCATCGCCTCCCCCGGCTGGGCCAAGCACGCCTGGTCGTGTGTCTTCGCGCCGTTCCTGGCCCAGGCGACCGTCTTCACCTTCAACTACGCCCGGTTCGACGCAGCCAGCCTGCTGACCCAGCTTCGGGCGGCGTCGGTGACGACGTTCTGTGCTCCACCGACGGTGTGGCGGATGCTCATCCAGGCCGACCTCTCCGGCGGGCCGGGTGCCCTGCGGGAGCTGCTTGCAGCCGGCGAGCCCCTCAACGCCGAGGTGATCACGCAGGTGCGGCAGCAGTGGGGGCTCACCGTCCGCGACGGGTTCGGCCAGACCGAGACGACCGCCCAGGTCGGCAACACCCCCGGGCAACCCGTCCGTCCGGGTGCCATGGGCCGGCCGCTGCCGGGGATGCCGGTGGTCCTCGTCGACCCGCTGACCGACCAGCTCGCCGACGAGGGCGAGCTGTGCCTCGACCTGTCCAGCCGGCCGCCCGCGTTGATGACCGGCTACCAGGGCGATCCCGCGCTCGCGGCGGCGGCCATAGCGGGTGGCCGTTACCACACCGGCGACGTCGCGCAGCGCGCCGCGGACGGCTGCATCACCTACATCGGCCGCACCGACGATGTGTTCAAGGCCAGCGACTACAAGGTCTCGCCGTTCGAGCTCGAAAGCGTGCTAATCGAGCATCCGGCCGTCACCGAGGCGGCCGTCGTCCCGGCGCCGGACCCGCTGCGGCTGGCCGTCCCCAAGGCCTACGTCACCCTCGCCGCCGGCTGGGAGCCGACCGAGCAGACAGCCCGCGCGATTCTGCAGCACGCCCGCGAGCGGCTCGCGCCGTACCTGCGGGTGCGCCGGCTCGAGTTCGTGGCCGAGCTCCCCAAGACCGTCAGCGGCAAGATCCGCCGGGTCGACCTGCGCGAGCGCGAGGACGAGCTGGCCCGTACCGGCGACGCTGCCGCGGAGTGGCGCGACGACTTGCTGGGGCTACGCGGCTGAGCGGTCGTCCGTCGTGGTCGTGGCCAGCCGGTCGAGTTGGGCCACCACCGCCGCGTGCGGCACGGTCAGGGCGAGCAACACGATCAACACGGCTGCCGGGAGCCCACCGAGCAGCAGGGCGAGCCCCGCCAAGCCCGCTGCCGCGAACGCCGTCGGCAGGGCGGCGCCGCGGGCCAGCCGGCGCACCCGCTCGCGGCCGTCGCCGGACGGTTCGAGGGCGGCCAACCGGACCAGGTGCCGCGGGGCATGCCAGCCCGCGAACCAGGCCGCGAACACCAGCAGGGGCGGCCCGAGGGCAGCCGCGACGGCCACGACCACGAGCTCGGTCGCGGCCGTTCGCTGACCGCCGCGCAAGGCCACCGCCAGCCCAGCCGTGACCAGCAACGCCGTGCCGACCAGCAGCGGCAGGCGCGCGCCGGCCAGGACAACCGGCAGGGCCGGATCGAGCGCGATCAGCATGGTGCGGGCAGCGGCCGGCCGGAGCACGAGCGGGAAGGCAACCACTGCGGTAGCAAGCGCGGCCGCCGGCAGCCTGAGCCCGGCTCCTCCCCGCAACCGGTCGAACGCGGCCTCCCCCTCAGCGAAATGCGCCACCGATAGCGCCAACAGCAGCAGCAGGGCCGGCAGCGGGGCGGCCAGGGCGGCCACCGCAGCCACGAGCGCTGCGGCGGCGTAGGCGAACAAGACGCTGGGGCGGGCCGCGCCGGTCCGGCCACGGACCCAGCCGAGGGCGAGGTGGTCGACCGCGCCGTGCGGCAACCCCAGGAGACCGGCGGTGACCAGGAGCGCCGGGCCGGCTTCGGCGGCGGCGCCGGACGCAAGGGCCCCGGCGGTCGCGGCGGTGGCGACCAGCCCGACTGAGATTCGCGTCGTACGCCAGGTCGCGGCCAGCGGGGTCCAGGACGGTGCTGGCAACGCCGTCGGGCTTTGGGCGGGCACTGCAGGGGCCAAGCGGGCCATGGCCCGATAATCGCAGCCAGTCGCGCATCGCGCCATGTCATGTTCGGGTTGCGCAACGTCGTCGAGGCCACAAAGATCACCCTGCCCCGACGGAGACCACGGACAAGCACCGCGGCCACACCGCTCCGGGACCGGGACCGACGCCCCCCCCGCCGGCACCCGCCGACCAGCCGACGCCCCGGTATCTTGCCGGCGCAACCGTGAGGAGCAAGACGTGTTGCTCGCTGCATCCGTCAAAGTCCCAGAACTCAGTTCCGGGCAATTCAATGCCGTCTACAACCTGTTCTCGCTCGCCATTGCCAGCCTGGCCTTCACTGGGCTGTTCCTCGTCCTGTCGCAACGACGGGTCGTGGCGCGCTACCGCAACGCCCTGGTCGTCAGCGCGATGGTGTGCTTCATCGCGACCTATCACTACGTACGAATCTTCCAGAACTTCAAAGAGTCCTACAAGACCACCTCTCAGGGTGGCTCCGGGCCGTTCAAGCTCACCAACATCGAGTTCAACGAGGCGTACCGCTACGTCGACTGGTTCCTCACTGTGCCGCTGCTGCTCGTCGAGACGATTGCCGTGCTGGCGCTGGCCCGCGCGGTCGCCAAGCCACTGCTGACCAAGCTCGTCATCGCCTCGGGTCTGATGATTGCACTCGGCTACCCGGGCGAGGTCTCCAGCGATACCGGCACCCGGCTGGTGTGGGGCACGTTGTCCACGATCCCGTTCATCTACCTGCTGTATGTCTTGTTCGTCGAGCTCAGCAAGTCGCTCGACCGTCAGCCCGCCGAGGTCCGTGGCACCGTCAGCAAGCTGCGGATCATGCTGGTCGGCCTCTGGGGCGTCTACCCGGTCGCCTACTTGTTCCCGGTCTTCGGCTTTGGCGGCGCCGGTGCCTTCGTTGCCCGGCAGGCCGGCTACTCGATCGCCGACATTCTCGCCAAGGCCGCCTTTGGCCTGGTCATCTTCAAGATCGCCCGTTTCAAGAGCGAGGCCGACGACCCGAGCTTCGCCGAGGACCACGAGATGGGCGACCTGGTCGCCGATCGCTCCAGCGTCCGGGCCTAGCTCGCCGGGTCGACCCGTCCGGCACGACGCTCCGGTCGGGGGCGGTTGCGACAACGCGCCGCCCCTGACCGGCACCATTCGAGCAGGCTGGGAGCATCCGTGAACTACGCGCTGTTCGACCTGCTGGCCGTTGCTCTGCCAGCGGCGCTGCTCCTGCGCGGAGCGAGTAGGCGCCGGGTCTTGCTGGCTCCTACCGTCGTCTTGTCAACCCTGGCCCTGCTGTGGACCGCGCCGTGGGATGACCATCTGGTGCGCACCGGCGTATGGACCTACGACCCATCCCAGGTCGTGGCCCGCGTCGGCGCGATACCGCTGGAGGAATACACTTTTGTCGTTCTTGAGGTCCTGCTAGTTGGCGCGTGGGCGCTTCGCAGTGGCGCCCTTCCCGTCCTGCCAGTGCCGCCGCGAGACGTTGCCGGCCGTCGTCGCGGAGCAATCGCCTGGGCGGCTGTTGCGGCGGCTGGACTGTTGCTGCTGCTGCTCGGCGGTCAGCTGCGTTATCTCGGGCTCCTGTTGGTGTGGGTTGCCCCACCGATCGCCCTGCAGCGGCTGGTTGCCGGAGACGTCCTCGCTGCCCGTCGTCGGGTCCGGTTGCGCACGGTCCTGCCCGTTGCCCTGTGGCTCTGCGCAGCGGACCGCATCGCTCTGGCGGCCGGCGTGTGGACCATTGCTCCCGGCAGCTCGACCGGCCTCGCCCTGCTGGGACTGCCCATCGAGGAGGCGCTGTTCTTCGCGCTCACCTGCCTGCTGGTGAGCGACGGGTTGCTGCTGGCCACGGACCCCGATGTCCTTGAGCGGGTCGTCCGACGGCGGGTCGTTGTTGCATCTGCGCGACCTTGCCTGAACGCAGCAAGCGTAGGAGGGTTGCCGCAGCCACCGCTGTGACGGGTGTCACAGACACCTGCGCGCTGGCGCGGCCATCCGCTTCGGGTGGCTTTCCATTGACCCGGGAGCGACGCATGAACACCAGCCAACTCGACGACGTGCTGCAGCAGGCAGTCGCGAAGGGCGCCGTGCCCAACGTCACCGCTGTCGCAGCGGATCGCGGTGGGATCATCTACGCGGGCGCCGCCGGGCCCCGGATTGCCGGTGGCAGCGAGCCAGTCACCATCGACACCCGCTACCGCATCATGTCGATGACCAAGATGGTCGCCACGGCGGCCGCGCTGCAGCAGGTCGAGAAGGGCCTGCTGGACCTCGATGCGCCGATCGAGCAGTACCGCCCCGAGTTCGCCCAGCTGCAGGTGCTCGACGGCTTCGACGGCGAGACGCCGCGCCTTCGTCCGCCAGCATCGAAGGCGACGGTCAAACAGCTCATCACCCACACCGCCGGCCTCGGCTACTGGTTTTGGAACGACAGCCTGGTTCGCTGGGAGGCAGCCACCGGCACGCCCAACGTCCTGTCGGGTTCCAACGTCATCTTCGGTGCGCCGCTGATCGCCGACCCGGGTACCAAGCTCGAGTACGGCATCAACACCGACTGGCTCGGCAAGGTCGTCGAGGCTGCCAGCGGCATGACACTCGACGTCGCGATCAAGGACGGGATCACCGGTCCCCTCGGCATGAACGACACGTCCTTCGCCCCCAGCGGTGCGGAACGGGAAAACCTCGTGCCGGTGCACCTCAAAGGCGCCGATGGCTGGGCCGCCAGCGAGATCGAGCTGGCTCTTGACCCGGAGTACTACGCCGGCGGCCACGGGCTGCACTCCACTCCGCGGGACTACCTGAAGTTCCAGCGCGCCCTGCTCGACGGCGGTGCGCTCGATGGCGCCCGGATCCTGTCGGCTGCCACAGTCGAGGCGGCCTTCACCAACCAGGTCGGCGACCTGGACTTTCCGGCCTCGATCACCACCGCCGACCCGAACTCCTCGGCCGACTTCAACGCCGGACCGGGCCACAAGTGGGGCTACGGCCTGCTCTTGAACTCCACTGATGTCCCCGGCCGCCGTCGGGCCGGCAGCGGCGCCTGGGCGGGCTTGTGCAACACGCACTTCTGGATCGATCGGGCGGCGGGCATCACCGGCGCCGTCTACACCCAGTCGCTGCCCTTCGTCGCACCGGAGGTCTTCAGCGTCTACCAGGACTTCGAGACCGCCCTGTACGCCGAACTCTAAGCCGATCGATCCGGCGGTTGACCCAGTCGAGGGTCAACCGCCGGATCGCGTCCAGGCCGAGAACGACCGCAGGGAGGCTGATCCCGGCCGACGCAGCCACGGCCATGGATGCAGCTCGGCGATGTCGAGCGCGGCGCTGCGGCGGCGAAAGCCCGGTACCGGCGCAAACGTCACGGCCAGCCGCCGGCCGGTCAACTCCGTCACCGGGTTGCCCACTCGCACCTCGCAGTCGAGCTCGGCGAGGGCCTGGGCGAGGAACACCAGCCGCTTGCCCGACAGGCGCAGCCGGGTGAGCAGCGGCTCGTCGAAGACAAAGACCCGGGGCAGCTCCGGGTGAGCCAGCAGGGCAGGGTCGTCGGCCCCGAGCGACTCCGCCGTGAGCCAGACCACCTCCGGATCACCTGTCCGGATGGGCGTTTCGGGCCCGCTGTCGGTCGGGCCACCATGCAGTCCGGCCGGTTCCTCGACCTTCGGGCCGACGGTGCTGTCCGGCCAGTCCTGCACCGGGCAGGCCTTCTTCAGCGCGCAGGTATGACACAGCCCGGGCGCGCGCTTTTCCACCTGCCACCGCGAGAAGCCATACGGCTTGGCTGATCCGGCGCCGGTTGTCCACTGCCAACCCAGCCGGTTGGCAGCCCGCGAGCCGTCCAACAGGTGTCGGAAGAACACCTCCTCACCCTCGCGCCAGGACCGGCCGCCACGCACCGTCCACTGCGAGGACAGCCACATCCGGGTCTGGTTGACCAGCCACCCATCAGCCTCCAGCTCACCGACGGTCCGCTCCATGCAGGCCATCTCGAGCGGCCAGGGATCACCGCTGCTCGTGACCCGCGGTTCGGTGCGCAGCGACCGCCCGAGCTCAGTGCCGAGCCGGGCGTAGAGATGCCGCGCATACTCCTGCCAGAGCAATTCGTCGCGAAACTTCGAGCGGTCCGCCGGCGGCGCCGCCCCCGCCGCCTGCCACACCTGCGGCAGGGTCAGCAGCCCGTGCCTGATGTACGGCGACAGGCGGGAGGCCCCTCGCGCCGAGACGGGGAGCACCTGATTGCGGCGGCGGGCGTAGCCGGTGAGGTCGAGCGCGGCGAGCGCCGCGTCCGCGGCCGCCTGTCCACCCCGAATGGCCGAGGCATGCGGGACATCGCTGGACAGGTGGCCGAGATGCTCGGCGACCCAACCAACCGTGTCGGCACCGGACGGGGGTCGGGTCAATACGGGCACCGGTCCATCGTCGTGGTCCCGACCCTCCGGCGCGACTCCTGAACCCCCGCGCCGCAGACGGTGCCCTTGGCCGGGGTGGCCGAACGACTGCTGACAGCTGGTTTGCCCCCCGCGCTGCTGACGGCGAGCACCCAGCAGGGCTCGACGGACGCGGCGCCGACAGCGCCGACCGGATACGCCGCTGGGAGCCCGGCCGGCCCGACAGCGCGGCCTTCCCCAGCCGGGTCCGAAACCGGCCGCTCATCGGTTTCGAGGACGAGCGCTGGCTCGACGTAGGTCGTACCGACGTCCCGCTACCGCTGATGGGTTGGCGGCGCGACATCTGCAAGGCCAAGGGGTTCGACGGGGTCGAACCCGACAACATCGACGCTTTGGCCAACGCCACCGGGTTCGACCTGACCGGAGCCGATCAGCTCCACAAGCACCGCGCCCTCGCCCGGCAGGCGCAGGTCCGCGGGCTTGCGGTCGCCCTCTAGAACGACCTCGGCCAGCTCCCCACCCTGGCCCCGCCTTCGATCTCGCCCGGAACGAGCAGTGTTTCGAATTCGACGAGTGCGACCGCCTGCTGCCGTTCAGCCGAGCCCGTCCTGCATGTGGAGCACTCCGTGCCGCCGTCGCGGGTCTGCGCTGCGACCAGGCGACTGGGCGTCAGCTCCCTGGCCAAGCACGAGTCGCTGGACGGCTACCGCCGGTCCTGCTGACGCGATCAGCAAAGGCTCCCGTCCACGCGCAGGACCGGACAGCCGGTGCTGTCGGTGGGCAGCACCCGCTGCAGACCCCACATCCCCACCGCGGTGAACGGCCGCCGCAGGTCGCCGTAGAAGTAGTCACCCGGCGCCTGCTGCGTCCCGCCGGCTCCACCGGTGATCAGCGCGTCGAAGCTCTCCCACGGACCCATCCCCTGCGCCGAGACAGCGTTGGAGCCATCGAGCAGCGGATCCTGGTCCCAACGCAGACCGCCGAGACCGAACACGTGGCTGCTCTCGCTGCCCGGTGCGGTGAGCACGTGGACCACCATCGGATCGCCGGCGTAGGACGTCAGCCATGGCACCTTGCCTGGATCGCGGAACGCCGTCGGGCCGTCGCCGGCAGGGGCAGCCTGGTAGTTGATCAGCGAGCGACCGATGACGGCGCTGGTCGGATAGGGCATGAAGTCCTGCCCTATCTTGGCATCGTCATCAGCCATCGTGACGGTGAAGTCGCGGTAGTCCTGCGTCGTCGCGCCAGGCACGTGCACGAGTACCTGTGCGCCGATGTCACGCGCACCCCCGGTGACCGGGTCGCTGAACTCCGTCCGCAACCCGGCGATCTTGGACGCCGGCGCAATCACGACGGCGCCGTACAGCCCGGTCTTGAGCGTCTCGGTGCCCGCCAGGTCGGCAATGACAGCGGTGCCGACGCGGTCGGTCGGCGCCGCGTAGATGTAGGCGCGCGTTGCCCCCGGGGCGACGTTCTGCTCAGGCGCAAAGCCAATGTCGACGCCTCCCGAGCCTTCGGAGCGGTCGAGTTTACCGACCGAGAAGCTCACCGGTGTCGCGAGCAGGTTCGTGACGTTGACGGTGACGCATTCGCCGGCCACGACGTGCAGGACGAGCGGCACGGGCGCCTTGGTCCTGGCCTTGATGGCCGCCACGTCGGCATTCGGCACATACGCCGTACGCCCTCCGTTGAACCCGCCGGATCGGTCCATCGCACTGAC
>JAYUMN010000015.1:0-8719 GCA_043762595.1 Frankiales bacterium | reverse complement strand
AAGGAGATCGTGCGCCCGTGAAGGACCTCGTCGACCAGCTCATCACCGTCGGCCGCAAGGCGGTGACGGCCGGGCTGGTGATCGGCAGCGGCGGCAACTTGTCGGCCCGGCTCCCCGGCGCCGATGAGTGCGTCGTGACGGCGAGCGGCAGCTGGCTCGACGAGCTGACCCGGGAGGATTTCTCGGTCGTCGCCATCGCCGACGGCGCGGTGCGCGGCGGGCATCCCCGGCCGAGCAGCGAAACGCCGCTGCACCTCGCGACCTACCGGGTGCGGGCCGACGTCAACGCCGTCGTCCACCTGCACCCACAGACCTCGGTGCTGCTCGACGCGCTCGGCCACCCGATCCGGCTGCTGACGATCGACCACGCCTACTACGTACGCGAGGTGCGCTCGACGCCGTTCATCCAGAGCGGCACGCAGGAGCTCGCCGACGCCGGTGCGGCCGCGGTTGCGGACGGCTGCAACTGCGTCATCTTGGGCCACCACGG
Organism: Frankiales bacterium; assembly: GCA_043762595.1. GTDB lineage: Bacteria > Actinomycetota > Actinomycetes > Mycobacteriales > SCTD01 > JAYSQK01. The sequence continues at coordinate 8,229 of JAYUMN010000015.1, read as the reverse complement.
CTGCTCGGCCCTCGGCGAGACCGTCGAGCTGGCCCACAAGCGGGCGGCCAACCTCGAGGAGGCCGCCCGCGCGACGCTGGTGATGTTGCAGCTCGGCGACACGACGACGGTCTGCCCGCCGGCCTATCTGGCGACCATCCGGGCCAAGGAGCTCGCCGCGCCGTGAGCCTGGTGGCCGGGCTCGACCTGGGCGGCTCGTCGGTCAAGGCCTGGGTCTGCGACGCGTCGGCGCCGGGGCGGGTCATCGCCTCGGTCACCGTGGCGGCGCCAGTCCTTCGGCCGGCTCCGCACCGGGTGGAGTTCGCCCCCGGCGAGTGGGAGGTCGTCTGCCGCACCGCCCTTGCTGACGCCGTACGCCGTACCGGCCGGCCTGGCGCCGACTACGTCGGGGTCACCGTCGGTTCGCTCCGGCAGGGTTTCGTGCTGCTGGACGGCGCGGGTGAGGCACTCGGCACCGGGGTGCTCAACAGCGACCGCCGAGGAGCCCCCTACGCCGGGGTGCTCGACGGGCGGCACCGGCTCACCGGGCACTGGCCGGCGCCGGAACTGACCCTGCCCAAGCTGCTCGCGGTGCAGCACGACGAGCCGGCGCGGTGGGCGGCCACGGCGCGGGTGCTGTTCGTGCACGACTGGCTGCTGTGGCGGATGACCGGGGTGCAGGCCACCGAGCTGTCGTACGCCTGCGCGGGTGCGATGGCCGACGTGGCTGGGCGGCGGTGGGCCAACGACCTGCTGGAGCAGTGCGGTGTCGGCGCCGATCGCCTCGCGCCGCTCGTCGAGGCCGGTCGCCAGGTCGGCCGGCTGGGAGCGGGCTGGGGCCTGCCGGTCGCGCTGCCGGTGGTCAGTGGGTGCGGCGACACCCAGCTCGCCGCGATGGGCGTCGGCGGCCTGGGTGACGGGGTCGTGACGGTCGTGGCGGGGTCGAGCACGCCGGTCCAGGTGGCCACCGCCGCGGTCGTCGACGACCCGCTGGGCCGACCGTGGGTGTCGACGCACGCCGCGTTCGATCGTTGGGCCGCGGAGGGCAACGCCGGCTACCCGGGCACGGTGCAGGGCTGGTGGGCCGGGCTCGTCCCGGCCTCGGCCGACGAGCCGGCGACCGGGCCGAGCCATGTCACGGCGGTCACGGCAGCGCCGTACTGGTCGCGTCAGACCTGGGAGCGCAAGCCGCCGACCTCGCTGCTGGGGCTGCGGCCCGAGACGACCGCCCGCGACGTGGCCGACGCCCTCGAACAGGCGCACGCCTACGCGGTGCGCGGCAACATCGAGGACCTCGAGCGGGCGCTGCGCCGGCCAGCATCAGCCGTCGTGGTCACCGGCGGGGCGGCTGCCGACGGCCGGCTGCCGGCCCTGCTCGCACGGGTGCTCGGTCGCGACGTGCACTGGGCCAGCAGCGGCGGCGCGGCGCAGGCCGGGACGGTGCTTGTTGCGCGGGCGCTCGGGGCGCACCTGGACATTCCTGCGTTGCCCACGATGGTGCTGTCGGCCGGCGACCAGGCGCCCTGGCAGGAGGGCTATGAGCGCTGGATTGGCACGACCGAGGCGTTGCGCTCGGCGCTCGGCGGCTGATCGGCCTTCCTGGCTCGCTTGTCGCGGTACATCCGCCGGTCGGCCAGGCCCCAGGCGGTCTCGATGGGCTGGGACGGGTCCCACCACGCCGCCCCGACCGACACCTGCAGCTGCTCGTCGCGCAGGGCCGCCTGCAGCCGGGTTGCGAGCTGCTCGGCGTCGCCTGGGTTGGCTGCCGGGCTGAGCACCCCGAACTCGTCACCGCCGAGGCGGGCCAGCACATCGGTGCGCCGGACCGCGCCCTGCAACGCGGTGGCCACCCTGGTGAGCAGCAGATCGCCGCTCGCGTGGCCGAGCCGGTCATTGAGGTCCTTCAGCCCGTCGCAGTCCAGGCTGGCGAAGGCCAGGCCGCCGCCGTCGCGCTGGCAGCGCTCCCGCTCCCGGTCGAGAGCGGTGAGCCAGCCGAACCGGCTGAGCACGCCGGTGAGCGGGTCGCGCATTGCTGCCGCTTCGGCCTCGTCGGCGCGGGCCGCCTCGATCTGGCTGGTCGTGCTCGCCTCATGGACGCGGGCCAGCAGGTCGGCAAGCACCTCGACCAGCGGCAGCACCTCGGCGAGGGCCGCCGGCATCGGCTCCGGGTCGAGGCCGCAGAGGGTGCCGAGCAATCGGCCTTCGACGGTGATCGGCGCCCCGACGTACGCCGAGATGGGCAGCTCGGAGCGAAGTGGTGCAGCGCCGAGCCGGGAATCGTCATCGAGGTCGGTCACGACCTGCGGGCCGGTGCCGCGAACCATCCGCCAGCAAACGGTGTCGCTCCAGCGCAGCCGGGTGCCGGGGGGCACCCCGTAGCCACGGTCGGCGACGGCGACCGGGGTCCAGTCGCCGGCCTGCTCGTCGATGTCGGCGACGACCCACGCGTGCATCGGGGACTGGGTCTGCAGGAAGTCGACAACACGCCGAGCCGCGGCGAGATAGCCGTCGTGCTGCACAGAACCTCCGCTGGATCACGAGCGACGCGGGTCACGGCTGCCGCGCTCAGTCTGCGGCCCGTGACCGGTGGCGTCACTGGCCCGAACGGATGGTGCGGGACAGTGTCCGGGTGAAGGCCCTTCTCACCGCAGAGTTCACCGATGACGGCGTGATACGTCTGCGCGAGCTCGGATATGAGGTGCTGCGGGCTGGCTGGGGTGTTACCCGGCAGCCGCTCGACGCCTCAGCCCTCGTGGCGGCGGCGAGCGGGTGCACGCTGCTCGTCACCGAGCTCGAGGTGGTCGACGCCGAGGTGCTCGCGGCGCTGCCCTCGGTGCAACTCGTCGCGACCGCCCGGGGCGGTCCCGTCAACGTCGATCTCGCCGCCTGCGCCGCGCGCGACGTGCCGGTCCTGTTCACCCCGGGCCGCAACGCCGAGTCGGTCGCGGACTTCACCATCGGCATGCTGCTCACGCTCTGCCGGGGGATCACCGCAGCCGATCGGCACCTGCGCGAGACCGGCTGGCAGGTCGGTGATGACCTGCCCTACCTCCACTTCCGCGGTCCTGAGCTCGCGGGCCGGGTGCTCGGCATCGTCGGCCTGGGCGCCGTCGGGCGGCTCGTCGCCCAGCGCGCCTCGGCCGGCTTCGGCATGCGGGTCCTGCATCACGACCCGAACGTGCCGGGCTCGCTGCCGCTCCCGGAGCTGGCCGCCGCGGCCGACGTGCTGTCGCTGCACTGCCCCCGCCTGCCGGCGACCCGCGGGCTGGTGGACGCCGACCTGCTGGCCCGGTTGCGGCCGTCGTCGTACCTGCTGAACACCGCCGGCGGGGGCATCGTCGTCGAGGACGCCCTCTGCGAGGCACTGGACACCGGTCGGCTTGCGGGCGCGGCCCTGGACGTCTTCGCCGTCGAACCGCTGCCTAGGGACAGCCGGTTGCTGACGACCCCGGGGTTGCTACTGACGCCGCACCTGGCCGGCGCGGCGGACGACGTGGTGACGCACCACACAACGATGCTCTGCGACGACATCGAGCGCTGGCATCGGGGGGAGCCCCTCATGCATCGCGCCTGATGCGGCCATAGGCTGCATACATGGTTCGCGTCGCTGTCCTTGGTGCCGGCCCGACCGGTCTGGAGGCGGCCCTCGCGGCCGTCCAGCGCGGCTGGGACGTCACGGTCTACGAGCAGTCGCCGCAGGTCGGCGGTCATGTCCGCGCCTGGGGGCACGTGCAGCTGTTCACCCCCTGGTCGATGGACGTGTCCCCCCGGGCCGTCGAGGCGCTGGGCCTGGTGCCCGGCGCGTCCTGTCCGACCGGCCACGAGTACGCCGAGCACCTGGAGCTGGTGGCCGCCCTGCTGCCAGACGTCCAGCTTTCAACGCGGGTCGACCAGGTCGGCCGGACCGGTCTACTCAAGAGCGAGGAGATCGGCAGTGACGTGCGAGGGGCCACGCCGTTCCGGCTGCTCGTGACCGGGCCGGACGGCGTCGAGCGGGTCGAGCACGCCGACGTCGTGCTGGACTGCTCAGGGACCTACGGCAACCCCAACCCGACCGGTGACGGCGGCATCCCGGCCCTTGGGGAGCGGGCGCTCGGCGACCGGGTCGTCCGCCGGATCCCCCGCGTGGACGCCGGCTGGTCGGGTCGCCGGGTGCTGCTCGTCGGTGCCGGCTACAGCGCGCAGACCGTCGCCCGCGACCTCGTCGGGGTCGGTGTGCGGTTGACCTGGGCCGTTCGCCGGGCGCAGCCGACCTGGGGCGCGGTCGAGGACGACTCGTTGCCGGATCGCGCCGCACTGGTCGAGTCCTCTCGCCGGATCGCCGCTGGCGGCGACGTCGTCACGGGCGTGGTTGTCGAGGCCCTGCGGCTGGCCGGGGACGACGTGGAGGTGGTGCTCCGGCGGCAGGACGGCTCGACGACAGAGGTCGTCGTCGACGTGGTCGTGTCGATGACCGGCGCGGTCGGCGACAGCCGGATCTACCGCCAGCTGCAGGTCCACGAGTGCTACGCGACCGAGGGTCCGATCGCGCTTGCCGCGACGCTGCTCGGCGCCGCGGGTGGCGACTGCCTGGCACAGAGCTCGGCCGGCGTCGACGCGCTGCGCAACCCCGAGCCACGGTTCTTCGTGCTCGGCAGCAAGAGCTACGGCCGCAACAACACCTTCCTGCTGCGGGTCGGCTGGGAGCAGGTGGCCGAGGTCTTCGCCGCCCTCGACGACGAGCTGCTCGTCGCGGTGTGAGCCGCTTGCGGGCACACGCTGACCGGCCCACCGGCCCACCGGCCCACCGGCCGGCCCGCCTGCCCGCCCGCCGACTTGCCCAAAGATCATCCGGACCGGAGATGTTGATCTTTGGACGCGGGCGAGGCTCGCGCGCCGGGCCGGGCCGTACAACGATCAGGTCTTTGGTACGCCGGGCCGCATAACGACCAGCTATCCGTGCGGAAGCTCGAGCCCGCCCGACCGGATTGGCCAGCTGCCGCACTCCCTTAGCCCAGCGAATGTTCCGTGACAGGAGCGCAGGCGGGGTCCTCATCGCAGTCGCTGGCTGGCGGCCCCAGCTCGACCGTGATGTCGCACAGCTGCCCCACCTGCGCACGGTCGTGGCTCACCAGCAGGACCGTGCGGCGGCCCCGCAACCCGGCCACGGAGTGCTCGACGACGCTGCGGCTCGCCGGGTCGAGGGCCGAGGTCGGCTCGTCGAGCAGCAGCACGACCGGGTCAAGGGCAAGGGCGCGGGCCAGACAGAGGCGTTGGCGCTGCCCCACCGAGAGCACCGCCGCCGGGCTGTCCAGGCGGTCGCAGACCTCCGCCCACAGCGCGGCCTCGCGCAGCGCCGCCTCGGCTCGGCCGCGCAGCTCCGCTGTCGAGGCGCGGACGACGTGCCGGAGGCCGAACAGTGCATTGTCGAGCACGCTCCCCGGGAAGACGATCGGGGTCTGCGGCACGAGCACCGCCCGCGATCGCAACGTCGCCGTGCCCCGACCGGCGACCGGTTCGCCCAGCACCGACACTTCGCCGCTGCGCTGGAGCCCGGCTGGCAGCAACCCGACGAGGGCCCGCAGCAGCGTCGACTTGCCCGAGCCGGACGGCCCACAGATCCCGGTGGTGGACCCTTCGGCGAGGGCGAACGACAGCGGCCCAGCCAGGACCCGGCCCTTCGCGGTGACGGTCAGGTCCTGCACGCGAACGGCGGTCCTCATCGTCGCTCCAGCCGATGGCGCAGGGGGAGGGCGAGCATCAGCAGCAGCCCGATCAGCAGAACCAGCACGACAGCACTGCCCCACGCCGCCGCCACCGCAGCTGGCTCGGACGCGTCTTGCGCCAGGGCGAAGATGTGCGTGGGCAGCGACTCCACCGGGGCCTGCACGACCCCGTGCGGCAGCCCCGTCGCGCCGGCGAACACCGTGGCGGTGAACAGCAGCGGCGCGGTCTCACCGGCAGCGCGGGCCAGCCCGAGGAGCAGACCGGTGAGGGCGGCCGGTGCGGCATGCGGCAGCAGCAGCGACCGGACCAGCTGGTTGCGGCTCAGCCCGAGAGCGGCCGCAGCCTCGCGGTGCCCGGGCGGCATCGTGTCGAGCCGGGTTGCGGTCGTGAGCGCGACGACCGGCACGACGACGACGGCAAGCACAAGCGCCCCGGCCAGCCAGCTCTTGCCCCAGCCGAGGGCCAGGGCAAAGACTGCGTAGCCGGCCAGCCCCAGGACGATCGTGGGTACGCCGCCGAGCGCCAGCGCCGTCGTTCGCAGGCCGCGCCGCAGCCGAACCGGCGCGTACTCGCCGAGGAGCAGCCCGAGCCCGGTGCCGACGGGGAGCGCCACCACCGCGGTCGCGAGCACCAGCAGCAAGGTCCCGAGCACCTGGTCGCGAACCCCGCCACCGCTCGCGCCCGCCGCTGGGGAGGTCCAGAACGACGGCGACAGCGCCACCTGTCCGCGCACGAACAAAACTGCGGCAATCCCCACCAGCACGACGATGGCCAGTAAGACAGCCGTTGCACGCACGCCCCGGCGTACGACGTCCCGGGCCACCCGGAGCCGTCGGGCGCAGGCCGGCAGCCGTCGGGTGGCGCGGCCGGGGCGCACGGTACGCCCGGCCCCGACGACGGTGGCGAGGGCCACGGTCCCGAGCAGTAGCAGGGCAAGCGCCGACAGCGCTGCCCGGTGCGCCCCGACGGCGCCGGCGAGGACCGGCTCGGGCCCCCCCAGCTTGGTGGTGAGGGTCTGTCCTGGTTCGAACAGCGAAGACAGCACATGGCTGGGTGACGGCAGCCGCCCGTCGGCGCGGCCGATGACCAGGAACACCGCGATCGTCTCGCCGAGCGCCCGCGCGAGCCCGAGCAGCACGGCTGCCCGCAGGCCGGGGCGCGCGAGCGGCAGGACGGCGCTGCGGACCACCTCGGTGCGGGTCAGGCCGAGCGCGGCGGCGGCCTCACGCACCCCGGCGGGGACGGCGGCGAGGGCGTCCACGCTCACCGCGACGACCGTCGGCAGGACCATGACGGCCAGGACGAGGCCGGCCGCGAGCAGGCTGTCGCCGCCAGGGACGTCACCGAGCCAGGCGACGAAGGGCCGGACCAGGGCGATGCCGACCAGGCCGTAGACGATCGAGGGCACCGCGGCCAGCAGCTCCACCCCGGTCCGCAGCGGCCGGGCCAGTCGGGGCGGCAGGTGCTCGGACAGCCCGATGGCCGCAGCCCACCCGACCGGGACAGCGAGCAGCAGGGCCACGCCGCTGACGGCGACGGTGCCGTAGACCATCGCCGCGGCCCCGTAGGTGTCGCGGCTGGGATCCCAGGTACGGCTGCTGAGCAGTCGACCCCAGGAGACCGGGCCGGCGTGCACGCCGGCCAGGACGAAACCGACGACGAGCAGCGCGGCCAGGATCAGCCCGGTGCTGCCGGCGGCCACCAGCCCTGGTACCCAGGCGGGCGGCCGGGGCCGGCGCAGGTCGATGGTGGTCACGCCTTGAGCTGGGCCAGCGTGAGGTAGTCGTGTTTGGTGACCAGGGCCTGGCCCGGGGGCGACAGGACGTAGTTGATGAAGGCCTGCGCGGCTCCGGTGGCCGGACCGTTGGTCACCAGGAACAGCGGCCGGGCGAGCGGGTAGGTCTTGTCGGCGATGTGTGCGTTGGTCGGCACGACGCCGTCGACGGTGAGCGCGACGAGCTGCGGGTGGCCGAGCACGAACCCGGTGGACAGCGGGGCGACGGAGCCGGGTGTCGATTCCAGCTTGGTGCGGGTCTCCTCGTTGCCGCCGACGACGGCGTAGCGGGGGTTATCGGTCGGCGGGGCCGGCGCCTTGCCGGTCTTGCCGTAGAGGAACTTGTCGAGCACCTCCCTGGTGCCGCGGCCGGGCTCCTTGTCGTAGACGAAGGTCTTGAGGTCCGGGCCGCCCAGTTGCTTCCAGTTGGTGATCTTGCCCTCGAAGAGCATCCGGAGCTGGGCTCTGGTGATGGTCGTGAGGCCACCGACGGCGACCTCCTTGCGGACGACGATGCCGACGGCATCCTCGCCGATCTGCGTCGAGGTGAAGTCGATCTTGGGGAACATCGCCTTGTCCGCATCGGCGATCGGCTTGCTGCTCATGGCGATGTCGATCTGGCCAGCGCCGAGTTGGGCGATGCCACCGGCGCTGCCGCCCTGGGTGTCGACGGTGATCGTGAGCGCCTTCGTGCGCAGCGCCGTGGCGGCATCGGCGGCAACCGGATTGACGGTCGTCGAGCCGCTGACACGCAGTGTGCCCCGGGTCGC
>JAYUMN010000014.1:0-2310 GCA_043762595.1 Frankiales bacterium | reverse complement strand
GAAGTCCCCAGGGCCACGCCCGAGGCGAGCCCCGTCGAGTCCACGGTCGCAACGGACGTCGTCCCCGAGGACCAGGTGACCCCCGCCCGCAGGAGCTGCGTGGTGCCGTCGGAGAAGGCGCCTGTCGCGGTGAACGGCACGGTCGTGCCCGGAGCGATGGTCGGGGTCGTGGGCGCGAGGGTGATGGAGACGAGCGTTGCCGCAGTCACCGTGAGCGTGGTCGTCCCGAAGATCGTGCCGGAGGTCGCCTTGATCGCCGAGGTTCCCGCGGCGACGCCGGCGGCCAGTCCACCCGGATCGACGGTGGCGACGGGGGTCGTGGCCGACGTCCAGGTCACCTGTCCGCTGACGTCCTGCGCGGTTCCGTCGGTGTAGGTCCCGATCGCCCGGAACTGGATTCCGAAGGTCCGGGCGATGATGGGAGCTCCCGGCGTGACGGAAATGGAGACGAGCGCCGCACCGGTCACGGTGAGGGTCGTGCTGCCGGAGACGGTTCCGTAGCTCGCCGAGATGACCGAGGTCCCGGCCGCGACGCCCGTGGAGAGGGCGCCACCGGCGATCGTGGCCACGGAGCTCGTGGCAGACGTCCAGGAGGCCTGGCTGGTGATGTTGGTCGAGGTCCCGTCGGAGTAATGGGCCGTGGCGGTGAACTGCTGCGTGTTGCCCTTGGCGATGCTCGGGTTCGCGGGCGTCACGGTGATGGTCTGGACGGTGGCCGCGCCCACGTTGAGGTTCGTGGTCGCGCGGAGCGATCCGTAGTCCGCGATGACGGTGATGGACCCGACGGCTCCGGCCCTCACCATGCCGCCCGCGGTGATGGTGGCGACGGGCGTGGCGCCGATGCCGGTCGCGGACATGCCCCACGCGACCTGGGCGGTCAGGTCCTTGCTGGTCCCGTCCGAATAATGGCCCGTCGCCGTGTACTGCTGGGTCAGCCCAACCGCCACCGTGGAGTTGGCGGGCGCGATGGTGAGGGAGAGAAGCGTCGCCGGCGGAGCGTTCGGCGAGGTGTCACAGGACTGGGTCGCCGGCGGGATGTTCCAGTTCTTCGCCCCGAAGATCATGAGCGAGTTGCAGCCGGCCTGCCCGCCGGCCTCGGGACCGACCGTGCCCGACCGCTGACCGGCGTAGCCCGGATTGAGGCTCAGGCACTGCGAGTCTCCGTTACAGCTCCAGTGGTAGTACCAGTCGTTGCCGCCGCTGCCCGCCCCGCCGCAGGCTGCCAGCCCGATCAGCGACGACAACGCCAGGCGCTTCATTGCTGCCGTATTCATGAGGAGTCCCGTTCGCAGTGAGCAGAGGGCATGCGATTCTAGATGACCGCTCTGTCGGAAAGCGAGACCACGCTGTAGGGAACCTGCTCACCGGCTTCCCGTTCTTCTCGGCGGTTAGGAGGGCCCGTACCTCGGCCGCACAGCTCATCAGGCAATCAAACCCCGATCGAGTACACCAAACTCTGCGGCGGGCTGGCATGACGAGCGGCACCGAGTTGGGGTTCAGGTCATGATCAGAGCAGCTGCTGCTGGCGTTCGAGAAAGCTCTCGATGAAGGCGTCTTCGCCCGGCATCGGGCCACCCTTTCTAACTTGGAGCGAATGATGCATCCGCTCGTGCATTGCGTGTCCAGTGGGTTGCCACCCCCCTCCTGACTACCAGACGTTGATTCGAAAACTGAAGCGGGTTGAGTAGCGGTCTTCCCTCGCGGCGGCCCCCAGCGGGAAGAGCTGCGCCGTGTCGCTGCGGTTGACGGCTGGGCGCAAAGGACGATCATCGCGCCCTCAGCAACGGGGGAAGCCATGAACCCCGCCATCGTTCGAATTTCAGCTACCGCACTCCTGCTGCTCGCCGGTACGCTGGCAGCGCGCGCCGGGGCGCCGGAGTTGGTGCCGCGCGAGGTGCTGGTACGGCGTGCCAGCCACCACCACGCTGCTCAGGTTTGTGCGCTCGAGCGGTCGCGGCCTCAGGGATCGTAGAGCTTCTGCAGCTCGCCCATCTTCATCCCGGCCTGCAGCGCCAGCAGCAGCACGATGCGCGCCTTCTGCGGCGAGAGGTTGTCGGCCATCACCGCGCCCGCCTCCCGCAGCATCTTGCCGCCGCCTTTATATCCATAATGAGGCAGCACGCGGCCATTCCAGACGCGGGTCGAGATCACCACCGGCACACCCTGCTTGATGGCCTCGGCGATCGCGTCGTGCATGGGGATGTTGACGTTGCCCCAGCCGAGCGCCTGCACCACGATGCCCTTCGCGCCCTGCGCGACCGCGGCGCGTAAGAGCGAGCCGTCGGCGCCGCCGTACATCGCGATGATCTC
>JAYUMN010000013.1:0-5817 GCA_043762595.1 Frankiales bacterium | reverse complement strand
CTCCCCACCTTCGACGCCGCCGAGGCCAAGAAGCCGCTGTTCGCCTCGGTCGGTGTTGCCGACCTCGCGATCGAGAAGGCCAAGGAGTTCCCGGCTGACGTGACCGCCGAGGTCAAGAAGGTCCAAGCGCTGCTGGCCGACATGCCGGCCCAGGTCAAGGAGCTCCGCGGCACCGTCGAGGCCAAGGTCAACGAGAACAACAAGCGGGCGACCGACCTCTACGCCAAGCTGTCCAAGCGGGGCGAGCGCCTCGTTGCTCAGATCCGTCGCCAGCCGGCGACCGAGGCGGCCATTGCCGAGGGCAAGGACGCTGTCCGCAAGGCCGAGGCCGCCGCGACCGCCGCGAAGAAGTCGGTCAAGGCCGGCGAGAAGGCTGTCGCGGGCGCTGCCCGCAAGCTCGGCTAGTCAGCCCTTCAGACGACGCGACCCCCGGTGCCCCTGGCCCGGGGGTCGTGCGTTGTCCGGGTGTGGTGCAGGCAGGCCCGGCAGGGACGATGATGGCCGCGTGCCTTCCTTCTTCGACCCGGCCAACCTGCTGCTATTCGTCGTCGGCCTGCTCGCACTCGCCGTCAAGATCTGGGCACTCGTCGATGCGTGCACCAGGCCGGGACCGGCCTTCCCGGTGGCCGGCAAACTCACCAAGGCCGCCTGGATCGTCATCCTCGCGCTTGCCGTGGTGCTCGGCAGGTCCAACGTCACCGGTCTGTTCGGGTTGATCGGTCTGGTGGCCGCGATCGTCTATCTCGTCGATGTCCGGCCAGCAGTCCGCGAGATCCGTCCCGGCGGCCCGTGGGGATAGCGGACCCGGTCACCGGAGCCGGTGACGGTCATCGCGCAAAGGCTCCGGGTGGGCATCGCAGGATCGGCTGCGCGGAACCCCCGGGGCTATCAGCTCGGGCCGGCTGGCTCCTGGCCGACGTGGACGAACACAAGGGCGTCCACGTCGTTGCCGTGAACATGCGCGGTGGATCCGTCTGCTTCGTAGATGTCCAACAGGCCGGGTGCGTCACTGCCCGCGAGCAGTCGCCGCACCCCCTCCTGGACCATCGTCGACTCTCCGTCGCGGCTCCCGCCGCGCAGCACCACCAGCTCTTCAGCCATGACCCGCCCTTACCCCCCGGCGAGGTCTCGATGCATTGCGACTGGTCTTGTCACGGTTTGCCTCCCAGGTTGCCGCGATGGCCGAACCGGCCGTCACCCGCTGGCGTACGGCTCGTTGATTGCAACGTCGCTGCACCACCACCGCCGGGAGCACCCATGCGCCACGTCAACACGGTCACCGCCGAGCTCGAGCTGCACCTGGTCGTCCCTGGCGGGCCGTCATTGCCGATCATGGCCAGCCTCAGCTACGCCAGCACCGACCCGTGGGCTGTCCTGGTGGTTTTCCATACCGGCGGTCCGGGTGAGGGGGTGGTCGAGTGGATGGTCGCCCGGCAACTGCTCACCGACGGGGTGGCCGGCCCGGTCGGTGACGGTGACATCCGGGTCTGGCCGGCGTTGCACCGGGCCGACCGGGTGATCAACCTGGCGATCGCGTCGCCTTCAGGAGCGGCCCTGTTCGAGTTGGACCGCAATGCGCTCGTGCGGTTCCTGCAGCAGACCTACCAGGCGGTCCCCACCGGCCAGGAGGCCGCCGTTGTCGACCTCGACGCCGAGCTCGCCGTCCTGCTGGCGGCGTAGCGTCAGCTCAGCCGGTTGGCAGCGCCGTGACCAGCGACTCGTCCCCGTCGAGCGACAGCGAGGTCAGGGGCGCCCGGCCCCAGAGTCCGAGCAGCACCGCGGAGGCCGTCCCCTCGAGCACAGCGTCCGGCGGGTCGCTCGACGGTGAGATCGCGTGCGGGGTGAGCCGCAGTTGCCAGGTTGAATCGCTGTCGGTCAGCCGGACCGATACGACGCCGGTGACCGCGAGCGGGGTGCGGGTCAGCCGGGCCGGCCGCAGCACGGTCAGCACCTCATCGATCCCGTCCACAGCGACGGCCAGCTCGATGCCGTGCGCATCGTGGTGGGCCGACTGGGCGTCCCAGCGATGCACCGCTGCCTCGAGCGCCATCCTTCGGGGCCAGAACCTGACCACCTGTGGCGTGTGGCGGGCGAAGTTCCAGGCCGGGGCGTCCGACGGCAGCCCACCGAGGTTCAGCAGCAGCCGGTCCAGCCGGTCGGCGAACCAGATGAGCAGGTCGGCGTCGTCGCCCTCCGGCACGATTCGGTCACCGGTCGGCGGGTCGTCGGTGCCCCGGATGACATGCCGGCCGTGGAAGTCGTAGACCGCGCCGAGGTGCGCCACCAGATCGCGCAGCTGCCACCCCGGACAGGTCGGCACGTCGACATCGAGCCCGGCCCTGGCCGCGGCGAGAAACGCCTCGCTCTCGGCCCGGATCACTGCCGCTGCGTCGTACGTCACGCGTCCATCCCGGCGGTGAGGTCGAGGTCGTCGGGCGGTGCTGACGGGGTGCGCCAGCCCAGGTAGGGCTTGCCGAACACCCCGTGCAACATGTTGGCCCGGTCGACCATCACGGCGTACGCCGCGTCGAAGCCCGACCCGTCCTGCGCCTTGATCGCCCGCGTCACGGGTTCGAAGTCGTCCCGCAGGTAGGCGGTCATCTCGGGCTCGTACTTCGGCCGACTCTCGGCGGACAGTGCGAGCTGCTTGGCCGCGGACTTGGCGAAATAGGCCGCGAGCGGCCAGTTGCCGGCCTTCGCGGCGTAGTAGAGCCGGTGCACCCGGGGGCCGACCTCGGCCATCAGTCGGTCCATCCCTGGTTGCTGGCGGGCCAACTCGTCGAGGGTGAGGTCGCGCTTGCCGTTGGACACCACGTGGGTGTGGTCAGTCGTCACGACATGACCCTAGGTGCCGAGCTCGACGCCGACGACCCCATCGAGGGCCCGGAGCCCGATCGCGAGGTCAAGGACAGCGGAGCCCCGTCGCAGCGGCGAGCGCAGGACGAGCAAGATGCCGTCCCCGTCGGTCGCGGCGACCCGCTGGACGTCGACGGCCGCGCCGATCACGTCCTGCGCGCCGTCGGTCACCGCCCGCACGTCGGCGCTCGCCGACAGCCGCAGCTGCACGACGTGCCCGCGCCGGCGAGGGAAGGCGTCGCGCTCCAGCACCTTGAGGCCGACCAGGGCCGCCAGCGCGATACCGGTCGTGACAACAGCCACGGTCAGCGCGCCGAGGCCGCAGGCCACCCCGACAGCGGCGGTGACCCAGAGGCTGGCTGCGGTGGTCAGGCACGCGCACGCTCACGCCATCGTGCAGGATCGCGTCGGCCCCGAGGAAGCCGACGCCGGTCCCCGCCACGTCGGCGCCCACGACGGTGAACACTGCCGCGCCCAACCCGACGAGCAGCTGGGTCCGGAACCCGGCGGCCTGGGCGTTGGGCTCGCGCTCGAGCCCGATCGCGCCGGCCAATCCGGTCGCGGCGAGGAGGCGCACACACTCCTGGGCGGTGCTGATGTCGGTCACCTCTGGAGTGTCGCCCAGGGCACCGAAAGTTCGCCGAACCGAGCCCGGCGGGCGTCGCGCCCCGGCCAGTCCAGCGCGTCGCAGGCAGCCACCCAACGCTGGCGGTTGCCGAACGCGGCGTAGGGCGCGGCCCGGTCCCACGCAGCGTCGAGCTCACCGAGCAGGGCGTGCACCGGCTCGCCGGGGACGTTGTGGTGGATCAGTGCCTTGGGCAGCCGTTCGGCCAGGGCACCAGGCCGGGTCAGGCTGGGCAGGTGGGCAGCAAAGGTCAGGGTCCGCGCGCCGGCGCGGTCAAGGGCCACCCATGCGGCCTGCCGGCCGACCTCGTCGCAGGTGCCCTCGATCAGCAGGCCGCCCGCCGCCAGGTGTTCGCGCAGGGTGCTGACAGCCGACATCGCCGCCGGTTCGTCGTACTGGCGAAGGACGTTGAGGGCGCGGATGACGAACGGACGCAGCCCGGCCAGCTCGAACCCCCCGCGCTGGAAGGACAACCCCTCGGTGGTCGCCGGCTGGGCGGCCGCGACCCGGTCCGGGTCGAGCTCGAGGCCGATGACCCGCACGTCGGGCCGGAGCTGCCGCAACCGGGTGTGCAGCTCGATCGTGGTCACCGGCGTGGCGCCGTAACCGAGGTCGACGACGAGCGGGGGCTGGTCCGCGGTCCGGAGCAGCTCGCCGTGAACGCCGACGAGCCAGCGATCGACGCGCCGTAGCCGGTTCGGCGCAGTCGTGCCGCGGGTCGGCAACCCCAGCGCCCGGGCCCGCCCGGCGGCGTACCGCTTGGCTGCGCTCACGGCCGCCCCTGTTCGTCGATCATGGACTTGTGCTGCTTCGCCACGATCGGAGCTCAGCACAAACTCGATGATCGGCGGGAAGTTAGGTGTCAGGGATGGCGCGGGTCAGGGGTGGCGGATGATCTTTGCGACGCCGGCCTGCTGCTGCGGCGTGACCTGCACCAGATCGATGTTGACGTGCGCCGGCCGGGCGGCGATCCAGGCGACGATGTCGGCAATGTCCTGCGCGGTGAGCGCCTCGACGCCCTGGTAGACCGCGGCCGCGCGAGCCTCGTCGCCGCCGAAGCGGACCGCACCGAACTCCTCGGTCCGCACCATCCCCGGGGCCACCTCGCTGACCCGCAGCCCGGCTTCGACGGCCTCGAGCCGCAGGGTGTCCCGCAGCGCAGCGACCGCGTGCTTCGCCGCGACATAGCCACCGCCACCCTCATAGACCCAGCGGCCGGCCGTCGAGCCGGTCATCACGACCTGGCCGGTTGGGGAGGCGGTCAGCGCCGGCAGCAGGACCTGCACCGTGCGCACCAGGCCGAGCACGTTCACGTCGTACATCCGGGCCCAGTCCTTGACGTCGGCGTCGGCCAGCGGCGCGAGATCGAAGGCCCCCCCGGCGTTTGCGACGAGCAGGTCACAGACGGGCGCCGCCTCGGCCAGGGCCGCCACCGAGGACGGGTCGGTGACGTCGACCGCAACGGCGCGTACGCCGGGGCAGGAGCTCGCGAGGTCCTCGAGCCGGTCGAGCCGACGGGCCGCGGCGACGACCTGCCAGCCGTCTGCGGCAAGGCGTCGCACCGTCGCCGCCCCGATCCCGCTGCTTGCACCGGTCACGACGGCCGTCCGTCCTTGGGTCATCCGGGAAGTCTGCCCCCGAGTGGCGGGTTGGGCTGCAGGGGGCAGGATGTGTCCCGAACCAGGAGGGAGCGGCTCATGACCCTGTCCGCCCTGCGGCCGATCCGACCGCGCCGTGTCGCCGTCATGTCGGTGCACACCTCCCCCCTGGAACAGCCCGGTACCGGCGACGCCGGTGGGATGAACGTCTACGTCGTCGAGACCAGTAAGCGCTTGGCCCAGGCCGGGGTCGCGGTCGAAATCTTCACCCGGGCGATCTCCAGTGACCTGCCGCCGGTTGTCGAGCTGGCCCCAGGCGTCACTGTCCGGCACCTCACCGCCGGCCCATTCGAAGGGCTCGGCAAGGACGACCTGCCCTCCCAGCTGTGCGCGCTGACCAGCGGCGTGTTGCGCGTCGAGGCGCAACACGAGCCGGGTTGGTATGACCTGGTCCACTCCCACTACTGGCTGTCCGGCCAGGTCGGCTGGCTCGCCACCGAGCGCTGGGGGGTGCCGCTCGTGCACACCGCCCACACCCTGGCCAAGGTCAAAAATCTCTCGCCGGCCGACGGCGACGCCCCCGAGCCGCTGCGTCGAGTCGTCGGCGAGCAGCAGGTCGTCGCGGCCGCCGACCGGCTTGTCGCCAACACCTCTGACGAGGCACGCCAACTCATCACCTTGTACGCCGCGGAGCCGGCACGGGTGGTGACGGTGGCGCCGGGCGTCGATCTCGAGCAC
>JAYUMN010000012.1:0-4782 GCA_043762595.1 Frankiales bacterium | reverse complement strand
GTTCGCGAGGCTGCCGGGCTGGTCGCTTACGCGGCCGGCGAGTGGCCGGAGGCTTTGTCCGAGCTCCGCGCCGCCCGGCGCATCACCGGGGAAGCCGATCACCTTCCGGTGATGGCCGATTGTGAACGGGCGCTGGGTCGGCCGGAGCGGGCTCTGATCGTTGCCGAGGACCCGCAGGTCTCTGGCCTGTCGCCGGCTGCTCGGGTGGAGATGCTCATCGTGGTGTCAGGTGCCCGGCGCGATCTCGGGCAAGCCGACGCAGCGGTCGTGACGTTGCAGGTGAGCGCATTGGATGCACCGCCGCTGCGTCCGTGGACAGCGCGGCTGCGCTATGCCTACGCCGACGCGTTGCTCGAAGCTGGGCGTGACGACGAGGCGCGCGACTGGTTTGCCCGCACGGTTGACGCGGACGACGACGGACAGACCGACGCTGAAGACCGGTTGCTGGCCTTGGACGGTGTCGTCTTTGAGGACCTGCTGGAGGCAACTGACGACAGTGATGACACTGATGACCCTGCAGATCTGCCATCGGCAGGGTCTGTGGCGTTCGCTCCCGTCAAGGACGCCTCGGTCGACGTCGGGGGGGCCGCGGGGTCGAGTCCAGCTGCCCGGCTGTATCCCGATGTCACTGAGTGGGCGCCTCCAGCAACACTGATCCCGGCTGTCACCGAGCCGTCTTTGCCGCAGATCCGGTTCCAGCAGGCGCTCGACCGGCTGGATGGCCGGCTCGATGCGAACCCAACTGAATAGGCAGGTCGTAACCATGCCGGCTGTCCACAGGCGGCACGGGTATCCACACCTTCAGATTGCGCGGGCCACGAGAGGGTCTGCTGCAGCAGGCTCGAACCGGACCCAGCGGGGTCCAGGAGGAGGGCGACGTGGAGCAGTCCCGCAACGAGGTTGTTGTTCTGGTCGGGCGGCTGGCGGCCGAGGCCCAGGAGCGCGCGATGTCAAGCGGCGACACGCTGCTGTCCTGGCGCCTGGTGGTCGATCGCCCACCAGCAAAGCGGCCGCTCCCCGGGGGGACACGATCCCCGACCGTCGACACGATCGACTGCGTGGCGTGGACGAGCGGTGTAGGTCGGACGGCAGCCGGCTTCTCAGCTGGCGACCTCGTCAGCGTCGAAGGTTCGCTGCGCCGCCGGTTCTGGCGCGCTGAATCGGGTCCGGTGAGCCGGTACGAACCGGAGGTCATGTCTGCTAACCGCCTTCGCTGGGCAGCGTGAGTGCCACGGCCGACCCTGGGAACGGGACCGGCAGTTGCCGGCGCGAAGCATCCGCGGCCCGGCCCCGCCCGGCGCGGGCGCCCGGAGTGCCGGCCGCCTCTGCGGGCGATGGGTGACAGCTAGCTGTTGGGGGCGCCGAAGCCGATGGTCAGCCCGCCGCCGGCCCCGGCTGAGCTACGTCGCGGTGGTCGCGCAGGACGAGTCCGGTGCGCGGTTTGGGTGTGAAAAGAGTCGACTTGCGGGGCATCCGCTCACCACCGGCGGCAACAGCGGTGACG
The DNA here is from genome assembly GCA_043762595.1 of Frankiales bacterium. Classification (GTDB taxonomy): domain Bacteria; phylum Actinomycetota; class Actinomycetes; order Mycobacteriales; family SCTD01; genus JAYSQK01. The sequence goes on along the minus strand of JAYUMN010000012.1, from coordinate 3,278 downwards.
GCAGCGACCGGGGTCGGGTTCATCAGGACCGCCGTTCCACCGGTTGTTGCTGCCCTGTGGAGCGCGGCCGGGACGTCGTGCTCGTAGCCGACCGTCAGCTCATTGTCCGGCAGGCCCCACAGCTCCGGGATGACAAAGCCGTGCAGGGCGCTGACGTCCAATGCCTGCCAGGCTGCCGAGCGCTCCGGCGGCAGGGTGCGGGCCAGTCGGTCTACGTCGAGGTCGCGCACCAGTCGCATCACGCAGGCGTCGCCGCTCACGAGCAGATACGCCGGCCCGTCCGCGCCGGCTTCACCGAGCGCGGCGAGGCCGGCGGCGAGGTCCAGCCCGTCCAGGTCCCGCACGTTTGCACCCGTTGCAGCCTGCTCGGCGAGGGTGCCCACCGGCACCTGCGGGACCACCCGGTGAATGGGGTGCACCTGCGGGCCGAAGGCCGTGGAGTCGACGAGGAAGGCCAGACCGAGGTCCCAAGGGCCATCGCCCCGACCGCTCTCATGCGCGGCCGACTGTCGCTGCAGATAAGTGGCATACCGATGATGTCCGTCGGCGATCACCGCCGTTCGAGGGTGCAGGTCGTCGCGTACCTCGAGCAGGACGGTCTCGTCGGTCACCGCCCAGAGCCGGTGCCGCAGGCCGTCCGGCAGCACGACGTCGACCAGCGGCGTCGTCGCCGAGGCATTCGCCACCGCGCGGCTGGCAGCGCCGCCCCCGGCGTACACCAGGAAGATCGGCTCCAGATCGGCGCCGGTCGCGGTGTAGAGGGCCAGTCGGTCGGTGACGGGGCCGGCCATCGTGTTCTCGTGGGGGAGCACGATGCCGTCTTGTGGCGGCGTCAGGGCAAGCGCACCGAGCAACCCACGCTGGGCGTGCCCGCCGGCCGGGTCCGCCTGCTCGTAGATGTACAGGGCCGGGGTGTCATCGGGGCGGAGCACACCCGCGGTCCGCCAGGCGCTCAGGGTGGCGGCGGCTCGGTCGTAGCGATCCCCGTCGACCTCTGCGTCGCGTGGGAGGATGAGGCGAACGACGTTGTAGTCACTGGCGAGCTCCAGTGCCTGCACGCCGGTTGCGTCCAGCACGTCGTACGGCGGTGAGGTGAGCACGGTCAGATCGCCGGCCCGGTCGGGGTCGTAGCGCAGAGCACGGAACGGCTCGAGTGTCAGACCGCTGGGGAACGGCAGCCGTACGCCAACGGTTGGATCGGATATGTCCGCACCTGGGACGGCGTGCATGGCAAGGGCGTCGCCAGTGGTCATACGGTGCATGCTAGGTGCGGCGACAGTACGACGGGAGCGAGGGACGACGGGTCTGCCGAGGGCAGGACCAGGGACGACGAGGAGGAGTACGCGTGGCTGACAGTCGGTACGACCCCCGGTATGACCCACGTGCGCCTGATGAGGAGAAGCCGCGCCCGTTCTCCGATCTGCCGCCGCCACCGGCCGACCACGTGCCGCAAGGCGATGCGTACGACTGGTATCTGCGGGGGCTCGAATTGCTCGAGAACGGCGACGCGTCCGCAGCCGTCCAGGTCCTCGCCCACACCGTCACCGCAGAACCGGAGTCGCGGATGGCCCGCGAGGCGCTAGCCCGGGCGCAGTTCGACATGGGCATGTACCCCGAGGCGCGGGAGAACTTCGAGTGGATCATTTCGATCAACCCGGCGGACGACTACGCCCAGTTCGGGCTCGGGCTCGCCGCGACAAAGCTCGGGGACCTCACCAGCGCAGTGGAGCATCTGGCGCTGTCGGCCGCAATGCGCCCTGACATCGCGTACTACAGCACCGCGCTGCGGGGCGCGCGGGCCGCGCTGACCGCCTCGCGCCGCTGACCGGCCAGGTCATCTACGCGGTGGGCGGGAACCTGCCGGCCAATCCTGGCCTGGCGCTCGGCGGCTCCGGCAGCGCGCTCTGCACGGCGTACGACGCCGGGTTGCTCGATCTGGACGGTGTCCTCTACGTCGGCGGCTCGGCCGTCGCGCACGCAGCCGAGTCGGTCGCAGCCGCCCGGGCCGATGGAATGCGCATCGCCTTCGTGACCAACAATGCCTCCCGTCGACCGGCAGTCGTCGCGGAGCATCTCGTGCGCCTGGGGATCCCAGCCGAGACCGCCGATGTCGTGACGAGCGGGCAGGCTGCGATCCGGCATTTGGTTGAGCACCTCGCACCCGGCAGCGCGGTGCTGATCGTCGGCACGTCCGCCCTGTCGGAGCTGGTGCAGGAGGCCGGGCTGCGGCCGGTGCGCACAGTCGAGGCCGCCGGCGCGGATGGGCCGCGGGCTGTCGTTCAGGGGCTCGATACGACAACGAGCTGGGCGGACCTCGCCGAGGCCAGTATCGCGATCCGCGCGGGCGCCCTCTGGGTGGCCGGCAACGCTGACAGCACCTACCCGAGCGACCGAGGTCCGCTCCCTGGCAACGGCGCGATGGTTGCGGCGCTGGTCACCGCCACCGGCCGGCATCCGCTTGTCGTCGGCAAGCCGAAGCCCGCGCTGCACCAGGAGTCGGTGGATCGGGTCGGCGCGGCCCGACCCCTGGTGGTGGGCGACCGGCTCGACACCGACGTGCTCGGCGCGGTCCGGGCCGGCTCGGACAGCCTGTTGGTCCTGACCGGCGTCACCGATCCCGACGCGCTGCTGGCCGCCCCGCCCGGCATGCGCCCGACCTACCTCGCGAGCGACCTGCGTGGCCTGCTCGTCGGGCATGAGGCGCCGCGCCTGCTCGACGGCAAGGCGTTCTGTGGAGCCGCGACAGCGTCGTACGACGGGACTCGCCTGGTCACCGGCGGCGGCGGCGACGACGCGCTGCGGGCTGCGTGCGCCCTGAGCTGGCACCGCGCGGATGGCTGCGAGGGGTGCTCACAGTAGGGCGCGCAGTCTGAGCAGGTCCAGCGGGCTCGCTTGCACCCTCAGCCGGCCGATGGCCCAGGCGGTCGGCACCGCGAGGCGGCCCTCGGCGAGGGCCATGAGGTCATCGCTGCCGACGGTGAGGCGCAACTGTGCCCGCTCGTCGTCGTCGGTGGTGAGCTCGCTGATCCCCGCATCGCACAGCCGGCCGGAATAGGTGATCCCGAGGTCGCTGATCCGGCAGGAAACGGTCCGGTCGACCACGTAGCGACGCCGCAGCTCCGGCGGGGCGGCGGCTAGCTTGTCGACCAGACCACGGACGGCGCTGTCGCACTCGGTGAGCGACGCCACGACACCCTCCGTCGAGCTTGCGGGAACCGGGCGAACGCTACCGGTCGGGGGTACTCTCGCGCCGCTGCTCCCCGTCGGGAGGCGGGAGG
>JAYUMN010000011.1:0-5196 GCA_043762595.1 Frankiales bacterium | reverse complement strand
TGCCGGTGCCAGGCGGCTGATCTTCGGTTACGAGGCCGACCGGCCGTTAGGCCCGATGCAATGGACAGCTTCACGACTCGAGGCAATCTGGCAGCAAGTGCCCCGTTGCGGTCCTGGCCGGCGCACCTGACCACAGCCGCAAGCAGTGTGTTGCACCTCAGCGAGGGGTGCGGCATGCTTGTCCCGCGCATCAGCATCCCAGGAGAACAAGCACGTTGCTGCCCGATGACGTTGGGCCTGGTCCAGGTTCACGAGCACCCACCGACAGCGAATATGCACACCTGCTGGCATTTCGTGCGCAGATGCGTCGGTTCAACAAATGGAGCGAAGAGCAGGCCCAGGCTCTTGAGCTCAGCCACGTTCAGCACCAGTTGTTGCTCGCCATCCGGGGCCACCCAGGGACACTCGGACCGACCATCAGCGAGGCTGCCGACTACCTCCTGCTCAAACCGAGCAGCATGACCGAGCTGGTGGACCGGGTCGAAGCAGCGGGTCACCTCCGACGCCAAAGATGCGGGAGCGATGGGCGCCTCGTGCGACTCGCCTTGACACCCCGGGGAGCACACGAACTCGCCCAGCTCACAACCCTTGTCCTTGCAGAACTGCGTCGAATCGCCCCCGTCCTACGCCAGGTCCTCGCGGATGCTGAGCATGCGACCATCGTCACCACCGAGCGGCCCTGACCTCCGCCCCTAGGGAGTGGGACAGCCGGGCTCGGGCCGCCGCCCGCGACCATGCCGAGCGGGAACAGTCGTGCCACAGGTCAGTCCCACAACGGCGTGCCGAAGCTGCCATACGGCGGCGACTTCCGGTACGGTCCGCTGTTGCAGCTGCGTAACGCGTGGGTCCTGACCGCCAAGCAGGACCTGGACCGGCAGGTCGACGCCCTGCAGCAGGCCGGTATTGCGCCGAGCGGATCTTCCTGGACGAGAAGGCCGGCGCCACGACCGACCGGCCCGGGCTCAAGGCGGACTAGCGCACTCTCGCAACGGTGACGTGATCGTGGTGCACACCCTGGACCGGCTGGGCCGCACCGTCCGCGACACCCTCAACCTGATCCACGAGCTCGCCGAACGCGGCGTCGGGATCCGTAACCTCGCCGACCCGATCAAGGTCGACTCCAGCAACCCGTCCGATCCGATGGCCCAGCTCGCCGTCGTGCTGCTCGCGCTGTTCGCTCAGCTGGAACGCACCTACATGCTGGAACGAGCCGCGCACGCCCGCGCCGTCGCGACCACCAAAGGCCGGCGCGTCGGCCGGCCGGTGCTGGTCGACTCAGCCAAGATCGCCTACGCCGCGCAGCTACGCGACACCGGCCACACCATCGCTGAGATCATCACCAACACCGGGATTCCCCGGACCAGCCTGTACCCGGCACCTACCCCCACGCCCCCCCGAGCAGCTCACCGCCGCCACGCCGGCCCGCCCCCCGGACCACCAGGTGCCAGCAGACCACCAGGCACCAGGGGACCAGTAGGCGGCCGGGGACCAGCCAAGCAGCCAGACCGCCCCGAGCGAAGCCGGGCAGTCGGCCGCAGACGAGCTCCTTGAGGCAGTCGACTGGCCTAACGACTAACGACTACCGGCTACAGGCCGCCGTGCCCGGCCTACACCGTGCCGACCCTCGGCCTGCCCGAGCAGTGGGAGCGACGCAGGGGCGTGCGTGAGCCGGTGGCCGTACCGTGCGGATGCGCCGTCGACGAACACGCCGCAGCGCTGCAGCAGGCAGCGCACAAGCAGTACGTCAGCGTCCCCAGCTCACAAACAGCGGCAACCGGGGCGGCATCCCCGTGACTCATCCGGATCTCGCGCCCCCACCGGGTACCCCGCGCTGCTCGCCGACCTCAAGCGCGATGTCGCCACAACCCGGTGGCATGCACAGCGGGTCGTCAACACCGAGCTCGTGACGCTGTACTGGCGGCTGGAGGACGCGATCCTGGATCAGCAGAAGGCCGAGGGCTGTGGCATCCGGGTCATCGAGCGGCTCGCCGCTGACCTGCGAGCTGCCTTCCCCGAGATGCGCGGGCTGTCACGGGGCAACCTTTTCGAGATGCGCTCGCTGGCCGCGACCTGGCCCGTGCAGGCAATCGTCCAACAGGCTGTTGGACGATTGCCCTGGGGCCACCTCACCGTCCTGCTGGACAAGCTCACCGACCGCACCGAGCGCGACTGGTCCGCCGCCGCCCTCGAGCACGGCTGGTCCCGCAACGTGCTGGCCCACCAAATCATGGACGGCCTGCACGATCGAGCCGGCGCCGCCCCGTCGAACTTCACCGACCAGCACCCCGCCGCCGACAGCGAGCTCGCCCAGCAGCTCACCCGCGACCCCAACGTCCTGGACGTCCTCGACCTCGCCGGCCCGGCCACCGAACGAGACCTCGAGAGCGCGTTGGTCGCGCAGCTCCAGGCGATCCTGCTCGAGCTCGGCCACGGCTTCGCCTTCGTCGGCCGGCGACACCACTTCGAGGTCGAGGGCGACTACTTCTACATCGACCTGCTGTTCTTCAACTGAGCCCAGTCCCGCTTCGTGGTGGTGGACCTCAAGATCGGCCGCTTCCAGCCCGAGTACACCGGCAAGCTCGGGTTGTACGTCGCCTGGGTCGACGACAACCTCCGCAACCACCAACGGCACTCCCCCACTATCGGCATCCTGCTGTGCGCCGGGCGCAACGACGTCCGGTACTCCCTGGCTAACACCACCGCACCGCTCGCCGTCGCCGACCACACCGACGACACCCTCCCCGCCCACAAATCCAGCGGCACACCGACCGCCCCGTCAGCGCAGCGCTTGTCCGAGTAGCAGGGCGCTTCGAGGTGCATCGCGGCCTCGCGGCCCCCACCCCGACCCTGCTATCGACTGCTGATCATGCGGCGCCTTTGACTGGCGTCGCCCGGTCAGCCACGGCAATCTGCAACATGCGGTGCCGCGACAGACCACAGTCAGCTGCCATCGGGGCCGCGGACAGGCGTTGCCTGCCTCGGCGTCCGCTCCACGTCGACCGGGAACACTTCGACCCCACGATGGCAGCAGCGCTGGCGCGTGCTGTTCAAGGTTTTCCCAAGGCTCTCCTCATAGCGTCCCGACCCAACGGGGCTTGTGTTGGTGACGTCGAGCTCCTGCGGACATTGCGGAGCGTGCGATGACTCTTTCCCGGCGGGACCTGCTGAAGATGGGGGTACTCGCGGGAGCCTCGGTGGCGCTGCCGCTCGAGCGCGGCGCGTCGGCCGATTCGACTGGCCCGAACCGGCTTGCCGCGAGCCTGCTCCCCCGGCCGTTCACTGTGCCGTTCGGTGTTCCTGAGCTGCTGGTTCCCTTCCGGGCTGACGCCACCACTGACTACTACCGAGTGATCATGCAGCCGTTCCCAGCCCAGGTCCTGCCCGGCTTCACCACCCCGCTATGGGGCTACAACGCCCAGGTCCCAGGCCCGACGGTGCGCATCACTCGGGGTCGGCGCGCGGTCATCCGCCAGGTCAACGCTTTGCCGGCGCAGCACCCGGTGCTCGGCTACACCCCGTGGACGTCGGTGCACCTGCACGGCTCACCGTCCGCCCCGCAGTACGACGGCTACGCCAGTGACATCACCAATCCCGGCCAGTACAAGGACTACCGCTACGACAATCTTCAGCCGGCCCGGACGCTGTGGTACCACGACCACGGGGTGCACCACACCGCGGAGAACGTGCTGATGGGGCTGGCGGCTCAGTACCACCTCATCGACCCGGCCGACCAGGTGCTGCACCTGCCGACCGGGCCGTACGACATGGCCTTGACTGTCGCGGACGCGATGTTCACCGCTGATGGCGGGTTGCTGTTCGACGACCACGACGAGACCGGCATGTTCGGTGACGTCATCTTGGTCAACGGCCGGCCCTGGCCGGTGCTGCAAGTGGCCCGGCGCAAGTACCGGTTCCGGATCCTCAACGCCTCGGTGACCCGTTCCTACGCGTGGTCGCTGGACTCGGGCGAGCCGATGACGATCATCGCCACCGACGCGGGGCTGATGCCTTTCCCCCAGCAGGTGCTGAGCTTCCGCCATGCTCCCGCCGAACGCTACGAGGTGGTCATCGACTTCAGCGCTTACCCCGTCGGTCGGCGAGTGGTACTTGGCAACACCAGCCCGAAGAACAACATCGAGTACGACAACACCGACAAGGTCATGGCGTTCGACGTCGTCGGCCACGACTTCGATCCGGCGGACAACTCGGTACCGGAGGCCCTGAACCCCGATGGCGGCGTCATGGCGCTGACCGAGCAGCAAGCCGTCAACACCGTGCAGCTGAACCTGGTCCGTCAGCACGGCCGGTGGACCATCAACGGGCACACCTGGGATGACGTCGTGGCCAGTGGCTTCCGGCTCGCGGAAGCCACCGCGACCCGCGGCGACGTGGTGATCTTCGAGTTGCGCAACGACTCCGGTGGCTGGCACCACCCGGTGCACCTGCACGCCATCGACTTCAAGATCTTGGACCGCAACGCTGCCCCACCGATGGCCCACGAGCTGGGGCCCAAAGACGTGGTCTACCTCGGCGAGAACGAGACCGTCCGGGTAATCACCCGGTTCGACGTGACCGGCACCTACATGATGCATTGCCACAACCTGGTGCACGAGGACCACGACATGATGTCCCAGCTGCGGGTGCTCAACGTCGACGGCAGTAGCGGGACCGACCCGCTGAGCGAACCGGCATTGACGCTGCCCGAAACCGGCGCGCTCTAGCGGTGGTCGCCGCCGCGACGGAACACAAGCCCGGTCGGCTGCCACTGGGTGCTCGTGCGCTGGCGGCGGTCGCCGCGGCGACCGCGGCACTGCTGCACCTCACCGTCGTCCCGGAGCACCTGGACCAGTGGTGGGTCTACGGCGCCTTCTTCCTCAGCCTGGCCGCGGCCCAGGCTGCGCTGGTCGGGCTGTTGCTGCGCGGCCCTGCCGGCACCCCGCTGCTGCTGGCCGCGATCACCGGCACCCTGGCCGTGGTGGTCCTGTACGTCCTGACCAGGACAACCGGCCTGCCAGTCGGGCCGGTGCACCGCCACTCCGGGGCGGTCGTGCTCAGAGGAATCGGCAACGGCGTGCTCACCCTCCCGGGCTTGCTCAGCGACCGGCACATCGAGCCCGTCGGTGCGATCGACCTCAGCTGCCTGGCCGCCGAGCTGGCGCTCATCGCCGCGCTGGTCGGTCAGCTGTCGACGCGGGT
>JAYUMN010000010.1:0-8078 GCA_043762595.1 Frankiales bacterium | reverse complement strand
GAGCTCAGCACCGTGTTCCACGCCGTCGGGTTGTACGACGAGTTGACGGTGCGCCGGGCCGACACGCTGATCATCCAGGTGACCGGCGAGGGGGTCGAGGGGGTGCCGACCGATGGCACCAACCTCGCGGCCCGCGCGGCGACTCTGCTCGCCGAACGCACCGGCAACGACCCGGCTGTCGAGATCTCGCTCAGCAAGCGGATCCCGGTGGCCGGCGGCTGCGCCGGCGGGTCGGCCGACGCGGCGGCCGCACTGCTCGCGTGCGCCGCACTGTGGAGCGTTGACCTGCCGGCCGCCGAGCTGGCCGAGCTGGCCGCCGAGTTGGGCAGCGACGTGCCGTTCGCCTTGCACGGAGGCACCGCGCTCGGCACCGGGCGGGGGGAGCGGCTCACCCAGGTTCTCGGTGCCGGCAGCTACTCGTGGGTGCTGGCCCTCGCCGACGGCGGGCTGTCCACCCCGGCGGTCTACGATCGGCTCGACCAGCAACGCGCCCTCGGAGCGGTGTCGGTGGCCGGGGACGCCTCAGCGGTCCTCACCGCATTACGCCGCGGCACCCCAGAGGTGCTTGGCCGGGCGCTGTCCAATGACCTGCAACCAGCCGCGATCGCGTTGAAGCCGGTGCTCCGACGGCTCCTGGACAGCGGCGACGACCTTGGCGCGCTCGGCGGCCTCGTGTCCGGCTCCGGGCCGACGGTCGCCTTCCTCGCCCGGGACGAACGCCATGCCATCGCACTCGCCGCCGCCTTGGCCGGACATGGCGTCTGCCGCTCGGTGCGCCGCGCCGACGGTCCCGTCCCCGGCGCCCGAATCGTGAGGATGCCCTGATGGCCGTCAACCTGATCAACCTGGAGAACGTCACCACCGCGCACGGCTCCAAGCTGCTGCTGGACGGTGTCTCGCTGGGCGTTGCCGAAGGTGACCGGATCGGCGTCGTCGGGCGCAACGGCGGCGGTAAAACGACGCTACTCAAGACGCTCGTCAAGGCCGAAGAGCCGCATGCCGGCCGGGTCACCCATGCCGGTGGGCTGCGGATCGGCGTCCTGACTCAGGATGTCCGGATCGACCCGGCGCTGACCGCCCATCAAGCTGTGCTCGGGGATGCTGCCGAGCACACCTGGGCTGGGGACGCCCGGGTCCGCGAGGTGCTCGACGGCCTGGGCCTGCACACCGTCGGGCTCGACAGCACGGTCGAGACGATGTCCGGTGGGGAGCGCCGGCGGGTTGCGCTGGCCGCGCTCCTCGTCCAGGAATGGGACCTGCTGGTGCTCGACGAGCCGACCAACCACCTCGATGTCGAGGGGGTGGCCTGGCTCGCCGCTCACCTCAAAGGGCGCAGCCCGCAGCAGGCGCACCTGGTCGTCACCCACGATCGGTGGTTCCTCGACGAGGTCAACGACGCGACCTGGGAGGTCCACGACGGGCAGGTCGACGCCTACGACGGCGGCTACTCCTCCTACGTCCTGGCCCGGGCCGAACGCGACCGGATGGCCGGCGCCACCGAGCAACGCCGGCTGAACCTGGTGCGCAAGGAGCTTGCCTGGCTCCGCCGTGGCCCGCCGGCTCGCACCGCCAAGCCCCGCTTCCGCATCGATGCGGCCAACGCCCTGATTGCCGACGAGCCGCCCGCCCGCGACGACATCGCCCTGCAGCGCTTCGCCACCGCCCGGCTCGGCAAGACGGTCTACGACCTGGAGCACATCGCCCTGTCGTACGACGGACGGGTGCTGTTCGACGACGTCACCTGGCGGGTCGGTCCGGGCGACCGGGTCGGCATCGTCGGCGTCAACGGCGCCGGGAAGTCGACGTTGCTGAAGATGCTGGTCGGCCAGGTGCACCCGTCGGCCGGGCAGGTCAAGGTCGGCCAGACCGTGAAGGTGGCATACCTGTCGCAGGAGGTCGCCGAGCTCGACCCCGCCCTGCGCGTGCTCGAGGCGGTCGAGCAGATCTCCCGGCAGGTCGACATCGGTGGCGGAAAGACGATTTCGGCGTCGTCGCTGTGCGACCGATTCGGCTTCACCGGCAACGCGCAATGGACCCGGGTGGGCGACCTGTCCGGTGGCGAGCGCCGCCGGCTGCAGGTGCTGCGGCTGCTGATGGGAGAGCCCAACGTGCTGCTGCTGGATGAGCCGACCAACGACCTCGACATCGACACCCTGAACGCGCTCGAGGACGTGCTCGACGGCTGGCCAGGCACGCTGATCGTGGTCAGCCATGACCGCTACTTTCTGGAGCGGGTCACGACGGTGACGACGTCGCTGATGGGCGACGGTTCGGTGGCAGCGCTGCCCGGCGGGGTGGAGGAGTACCTCGCCAAGCGGATCAAGCAGGCACCCGCCGCGGCTCCGCAGAAGCAGTCCGGTGGTGACTCACGCGCGGCCAAGAAAGAGCTGCAGCGACTCGAGCGCGAATTGGTCAAGCTCGACCGACGCGAGAGCGAGCTACTCGCCCAGATCGCTGCGCAGGCAACCGACTACCCGGCCGTCGCGGTGCTCGACACCGAGCTGCGGTCAGTGCGGGAGCACAAGGAGTCGACCGAGCACACCTGGCTGGAGCTCAGCGACTTCTAGCGCGGCAGCTGCGCAAAGATCAACTCGTTAGCAGGGTGGTGGCACGGTGCTGGCCAGTCCGCGGCCGGTGCTGGGCGGCTCCGTGATCTTTGTGCGGTCTGCGGCGGCTCTGAGCTTGCCGGCTGCGCAAAGATCAACTCGCTGGCGTGTGCGGCCCAGCGCGCGGCCACGACGTCCCCGCCCGGTGCGGCTCAGTGGATGGCCGGTCCGGCGAGTTTGGGTTTCGGCTCGAGGTGGGAGAGCCCATTCCAGGCCAGGTTGACCAGGTGGGCGGCGACCTCGTCGCGCTTGGGTCTGCGGTGATCGAGCCACCACTGACCGGTCAGGGCAACCATGCCGACCAGCGCCTGGGAATAGAGCGCGGCCAGCTTGGTCTCGAAACCCAGCCGCTTGAACTCTCCGCCGAGGATGTGCTCGACCTGGCTGGCGATGTCGCTGATGATTGTGGCGAAGCCGCCGCTGCGCTCGAGGCCGACCGGCGACTCGCGGACGAGGATCCGGAAGCCGTCGGCCTGATCCTCGATGTAGGTGAGCAAGGCGAGCGTTGCCTGCTCAAGCAGCAGCCGGGGCTTGTCGCCGGTCAGCGCCGCGGTGAAGGTGTCGAGCAGCCGCTGCACCTCCCGGTCGACGACGACCGCGTAGAGCCCCTCCTTGCCGCCGAAGTGCTCATAGACGACCGGCTTGGACACTCCAGCCCGGGAGGCGATCTCCTCTACCGATGTCCCGTCGTACCCCCGCTCGGCGAACAGGGTGCGGCCGACGTCGAGCAGCTGTTCGCGCCGCTGCTTGCCGGTCATCCGGACTCTCGCTGATCGTCCTTCGTCGGCCACGAAGGCAAGGCTAGGCGGCGGTGGCCCGCCTGGCGTCCAACCGCTCGGCCTCCGGCCATCTGACGTCGTGCGCCCAGCCGAGCTGCTCGAACGCGCGAATGGTCACCGCGCTGCTGTCGATCTGGCCCCGGTCGACGCCGTGCCGGGCGCAGGTCGGCCCGGTGTGGTGCAGGTTGTGCCAGCCGCCAGCCGCCAGCCGCCAGCCGCCAGCCGCCAGCCGCCAGACGTTGACGGTCCAGTCCCAGGTGACGAATGGCCGGTTCCCCCAGGTGTGGCAGATCGAGTTGATCGACCGGGTGATGTGGTGCGGGATGCCGATCCGGATCACCGACGCCCAGGAGAAGCCGGTAAGGGCGCCGGTTCAGCTCAGGCTGACCAGAGCGCCGTTCAGCGGGGCGTGAGCAGTGAGACGACGGCCAGCATCGGGAACGCCTCCGCCAACCGGGTGACGTCATGGTCGGCGAGCAGGTCCGGGACGAGCCTGACCAGATCTGGGCGGCAATCCTGTTGTACGACGGGGAAAGTGGCGGCCCGAACCGGGTCGGCGCAGCGCGGGTGGAGGCCCGGAGCGACCTTGGCGGCAGGTGCCGTGGGTTGCCCGGCCCGGCTCCGCCGGTGGCAGACTTGCCCGGTCGCTGCGAGGTGACGCCTTCCGCCTTGGTGTAACGGCAACACAGGACCCTTTGGTGGTCTCAGTTCCAGGTTCGAATCCTGGGGGCGGAGCAGTCCGGACGGGTCCGGCAGGACCGGTAGACTCGTCCCGCCGGATTCTCCGGTGAGCACCCACCGCGAGGAGTCCGCGTCGTGACGTCCGCGTCCCCCGGTGGCGTGGCGGCTGTGATCGTTCTGGCCGCCGGTGAAGGCACCCGGATGCGCAGCGGCACGCCCAAGGTGCTGCACGCACTCGGTGGGCGTTCGATGATCGAGCACGTCACCGCGGTAGCCGCCGGCCTCGACCCCGACCATCTGCTCGTCGTGGTCGGGCACGCCCGCGAACAGGTCGCCGCCGTGCTGCCGCCGGGGGCCCGCGCCATCGTGCAGGACCAGCAGCTCGGCACGGGCCACGCCGTCCGCGTGGCGCTCGAAGCCGTCGCGCACCTCGATGGCACCGTCATCGTGGTGCCGGGCGACGCCCCGCTGCTCACCGCCCAGACATTGCGTCGACTCGTCGAGGCGCACCAGCGCACCGCGGCGGCGACGACGATGCTGACCGCGCGGGTGCCCGACCCCACCGGCTACGGCCGCGTCGTACGGGACGCGTCCGGTCAGGTCACCCGCGTGGTGGAGCACAAGGACGCCGACGCGGCGACCCTGGCTGTCGATGAGGTAGCCACCAGCGTCTACGCCTTCGCCGCCGGGCCACTGCGGGAGGCGCTGGACCGGCTCGGCACCGACAACGCCCAGGGCGAGCTCTATCTCACCGACGTGGTCGAGCTGCATCGCAAGGCCGGGCTCGCCGTCGGCGCGCAGGTGGCCGACGACCCCGACGAGACGCGTGGCGTCAACGACCGGACCCAGCTCGCCGAGCTCGCTCGACTCCTGCGCGACCGCACCGTGCTGGCCCACCAGCGCGCCGGCGTCGCCTTCCTCGATCCGCAGACCGCCTGGGTCGACGTCGATGTGGTGCTCGACCCCGACGTGACCATCGCCCAGGGTGTGCAGCTGCACGGCCGGACCGTCGTACGCCGGGGCGCGGTCGTCGGTCCGGACACCACGCTGATCGACTGCGAGGTGGGGGAGGACGCCAGCGTGCTGCGCAGCCACTGCGTCGGCGCGGTCATTGGACCGGCGGCGACGGTCGGGCCGTTCACCTACCTGAGGCCGGGGGCGGTGCTTGGGCGCGGCGCCAAGACCGGCGCCTACGTCGAGGTTAAGGCCAGCACGATCGGCGCCGGCAGCAAGGTGCCGCACCTGGCCTACGTCGGTGATGCAACCGTGGGGGCCCGCAGCAACATCGGCGCCGGCACGATCGTTGTCAACTACGACGGCCAGGGCAAGCACCGGACCAGCGTCGGGGACGACGTCCGGATCGGCAGCAACAACGTGCTCGTGGCGCCCGTCACTGTGCACGACGGTGCCTACACCGCCGCCGGTTCGGCGATCACCGAGGACGTGCCGGCCGGCGCGCTCGGCGTCGGCCGGGCCAAGCAGCGCATCATCGAGGGTTGGGTCGCCAGACGGCGCCCGCCGCACCAGGGGAGCAGCGGATGAGTGGCCTTGAGATCCAGAGCCGCAAGAACCTCATGCTGTTCACCGGCCGGGCGGCCCCCGAGCTGGCTGCGGAGGTCGGTGTCGACCTCGGGGTGGCACCGGTCCCGACCTCGGCGTACGACTTCGCGAACGGCGAGATCTTCGTGCGCTTCGAGGAGTCGGTCCGCGGCTGCGACGCCTTCGTCATGCAGAGCCACGCCGCGCCCATCAACACCTGGGTGATGGAGCAACTGCTGATGGTCGACGCCCTCAAACGGGCGAGCGCCAAGCGGATCACCGTGGTCATGCCGTTCTACCCGTACGCCCGCCAGGACAAAAAGCACCGCGGCCGCGAGCCGATCAGCGCCCGGCTGATCGCCGACCTGTTCAAGACCGCCGGCGCCGACCGGCTGATGAGCGTCGACCTGCACACTGCGCAGATCCAGGGCTTCTTCGACGGCCCGGTTGACCACCTGTTCGCACTGCCGCTGCTGGCCGACTACGTCAAGAGCCGCTACGACACCTCGATGATGACGGTGGTGTCGCCGGACTCCGGCCGGGTGCGGGTCGCTGAGCGCTGGGCCGACCGGCTTGGCGCCATCCCGCTCGCGTTCATCCACAAGACGCGCGATCCGCTGGTGCCGAACCAGGTGGTCGCCAACCGGGTCGTCGGCGATGTGAAGGGCCGCGTCTGCGTCATCGTCGACGACATGATCGACACCGGCAGCACGATCACCAAGGCCGCCGACGTGCTGTACGACGCCGGCGCGACCGACGTGATCATCGCGGCGACCCACGGGGTGCTGTCGGGGCCAGCCGTCGATCGGCTCAAGAACAGCCGGGTCGCCGAGACCATCATCACCAACACCCTGCCGGTCAGCGACGAGCAGCGCTTCGACAAGCTCAGCGTGCTCTCGATCGCGCCGCTGCTGGCCCGGGCGATCAGCGAGGTCTTCGAGGACGGGTCGGTGACCTCGCTGTTCGACGGAGCGGCCTGATCCGTCGGCTAGACTCCGCCACCACGCCTGAGCGCCCCCCAGCTGTGATCCAACACAAGCACTGCATCGAGGAGTCCCGTCGTGTCCGAGGTCCGCATCGCCGCCGAGTCACGCACCGAGTTCGGCAAGGGCCCGGCCCGCCGGACGCGCCGCGCCGGCAAAGTGCCCGCCGTGCTCTACGGGCACGGTGACAAGCCTCGCCACCTGTCGCTGCCCGGCCACGAGTTAATGCTCGCGCTCAAGCACGACAGCAACGTGCTCCTCACCCTGCAGACCGAGGATGGTGACCAGTTGGCGCTGCCCAAGGTGATCGTTCGCGATCCGATCAAGGGCCATCTCGAGCACGTTGACTTCGTGGCCGTGCGGCGTGGCGAGAAGGTCACCGTCGAGATCCCGATCATGCTCATCGGCGACGCCGACCCGGACACCCTGGTTGACCAGCAGACGATGACCCTGACGGTCGAGGCCGACGCAACCCAGCTGCCGGACCACCTCGAGATCAGCATCAAGGGCCTGCGCGCCGGCAAGCATCTGTCGGCCAGGCACATCACGCTGCCGGCCGGCACGACGCTGGCCCAGGACCCCGAGCACGTCATCGTCCAGGGCCTCGGCGTCATCTCCGAGGAGCAGCTCGAGGCCGAGCTCGACGCGGCTGCAGCTGAGCTCGCCCCCGACGAGCCGGCGGCCGAGGGCGACAGCCCCGACGCCGAGAGCAGCGAGTCCGACAAGGCTGGCGACGACGTGCCGGCTGCTGAGGCCTAGCCGGCCCCGAGCCCCGGGGAGGTTGCCGATGCCGGACGATTGCTGGCTTATCGTCGGCCTTGGCAATCCTGGCCCGTCGTACGCCGGTAACCGGCACAACGCGGGCTTTTTCGTGCTCGATCTGCTCGCCGATCGGATGGGGAGTCGCTTCAAGGCGCACCGCGGCCGGGCTGATGTGGTCGAGGGCCGGCTGACCGGCCGGCGGGTCGTGCTGACCAAACCGAAGTCCTACATGAACGAATCCGGCGGGCCGGTGGCGAGCCTACGGGGCTTTTTCAAAGTGCCGGTCGAGCGGATCGTTGTGGTGCACGACGACCTCGACCTGCCCTTCGGTGGCCTGCGCCTCAAGCGTGGTGGTGGGGACGGCGGGCACAACGGGCTGAAGTCACTTTCGACCTCGCTCGGCAGCAAGGATTACCTACGGGTGCGCTTCGGGATCGGCCGTCCACCCGGCCGGCAGGACCCGGCTGACTACGTCTTGAAGGACTTCTCCACGACCGAGCGGCGGGAGCTGCCCTTCCTGGTCGACCGCACAGCCGACGCCGCCGAGGCGCTGGTCCTTGAGAGCCTCGAGCAGGCGCAGAACGCCTTCCACGCGCCCGGACCGGGTTAGAGGCGAACCCAGGAGGTCTGCCACCGGCGGCTCACCGGCGAATCGATCGAGTCGACCAACAAGCTGACCAGCCCCGATTGCACCCCGGGCACGACCGCGGTTGCATGTTCGGCGGCCA
>JAYUMN010000009.1:0-6403 GCA_043762595.1 Frankiales bacterium | reverse complement strand
CCGCACCAGCTGGTTCACACCCGGCGGGAGCTCGTTGCCCTCTTCACGCGAGAACTTCTTGACGTCGATGACCTTGCCGGTCTCGCCGTGCGGGACCTTGAGCGACGTGTCGCGCACTTCACGCGCCTTCTCGCCGAAGATCGCGCGCAGGAGACGTTCCTCGGGAGTGAGCTCGGTCTCGCCCTTGGGCGTGACCTTCCCCACCAGGATGTCGCCGGGGCCGACTTCGGCGCCGACGCGGATGATCCCGCGCTCGTCGAGGTCGGCGAGGACCTCCTCGGAGACGTTGGGGATGTCACGGGTGATCTCCTCGGCACCGAGCTTGGTGTCGCGGGCGTCGACCTCGTGCTCGTCGATGTGGATCGAGGTGAGCACATCGTCCTGCACGAGGCGCTGCGACAAGATGATCGCGTCCTCGTAGTTGTGACCTTCCCACGGCATAAAGGCCACCAGCAGGTTCTTGCCGAGCGCCATCTCACCGTTCTGGGTGCAGGGACCGTCGGCGATGACCTGACCCTCGACCACCCGGTCACCCTCAGCCACGATCGGCTTCTGGTTGATACAGGTGCCCTGGTTGGACCGGCGGAACTTGTTCAACCGGTAGGTCCGCCGGGTGCCGTCGTCGTGCATGACGGTGATGTAGTCGGCGGACTGCTCCTCGACCACACCGGCCTGCTCGGACAGCACCACGTCGCCGGCGTCGACCGCCGCGCGGTACTCCATCCCGGTGCCGACCAGCGGCGACTCGCTGCGCAGCAGCGGGACGGCCTGGCGCATCATGTTCGACCCCATGAGCGCGCGGTTGGCGTCGTCGTGCTCCAGGAACGGAATCATCGCGGTCGCCACCGAAGTGATCTGGCGCGGCGAGACGTCCATGTAGTCGACATCGTCAGGGGCGATGTAGTCGACCTCGCCACCCTTGCGGCGGACCAGCACCTTGGCCTCGGAGAACGAGCCCTTGGCGTCCAGCGGGCTGTTGGCCTGCGCGACGACGTGCTTGTCCTCCTCATCCGCGGTGAGGTAGTCGACCTGGTCGGTGACCCGGCCGGCCTCGACCTTGCGGTACGGGGTCTCGACGAACCCGAACGAGTTGACCCGGGCAAAGGTCGCCAGCGAGCCGATCAGCCCGATGTTGGGGCCCTCCGGAGTCTCGATCGGACACATCCGGCCGTAGTGGCTGGGGTGCACGTCGCGGACCTCGAAGCCAGCCCGCTCACGGGACAGCCCACCGGGGCCAAGGGCCGACAGCCGGCGCTTGTGGGTCAGTCCGGACAGCGGGTTGGTCTGGTCCATGAACTGTGAGAGCTGGCTGGTGCCGAAGAACTCCTTGATGGAGGCGACGACCGGCCGAATGTTGATCAACGTCTGCGGCGTGATCGCCTCGACGTCCTGGGTCGTCATCCGCTCACGGACCACCCGCTCCATCCGGGCCAAGCCCAGCCGGATCTGGTTCTGGATGAGCTCGCCGACCGTGCGCAGGCGACGGTTGCCGAAGTGGTCGATGTCGTCGGTCTCGAAGCCCTGCTCACCGGCGTGCAACTTCACGACGTAGTCGATGGTCGACAAGATGTCGTCCTCGGTGAGCGTGCCCTGGCCCATCGGCAACGCCAGCTCGAGCTTCTTGTTCACCTTGTAGCGGCCGACCTTGGCGAGGTCGTAGCGCTTGGCGTTGAAGAACAAGTTGTCGAGCAGCGTTTGCGCCGACTCCTTGGTCGGCGGCTCGCCCGGACGCAGTTTGCGGTAAATGTCGATCAGGGCGTCATCCTGGCCGGTGGTGTGGTCCTTCTCGAGCGTCATCCGCATCGACTCGTAGTCGCCGTAGCGCTCCAGGATGCGGGCGTCGTCCCAGCCGAGCGCTTTGAGCAGCACGGTGACCGGCTGCTTGCGCTTGCGGTCGATGCGCACACCGACGGCATCGCGCTTGTCGACCTCGAACTCGAGCCAGGCACCGCGGGACGGGATCACCTTGCAGGAGTAGGTGTCCTTGTCGGTGGTCTTGTCGATCTGCTTGTCGAAGTAGACGCCCGGGGACCGCACGAGCTGTGAGACGACCACGCGCTCGGTGCCATTGATCACGAACGTACCCTTCGGCGTCATCACCGGGAAGTCGCCCATGAAGACGGTCTGGCTCTTGATCTCGCCGGTCGAGTTGTTGGTGAACTCCGCCGTGACGAACAGCGGGGCCGCGTAGGTCATGTCCTTGTCCTTGCACTCCTCGACGGAGTACTTGGTGGGCTCGAACCGGTGGTCGCGAAAGGACAGCGACATCGATCCGGAGAAGTCCTCGATGGGGGAGATCTCTTCGAAGATCTCCTCAAGGCCCGATGTGGTGGAGACATCCGTGCGGCCAGCGTCGACGGCGATCTTGACGCGCTCCTGCCAGAGCTCGTTGCCGACCAGCCAGTCGAACGACGAAACCTGCAGGTCCAGCAGGTTGGGCACCTCGAGAGGCTCACGGATCTTGGCGAAGGACTGACGGTGGGTGGGGCGAGGAGCGGCCAAGAGGGGATCCTTTGACGATCGAAGATCTCAGCGGCGCACGCACACTCGACCGGCCGCCCTGGGCATCTGGCCCGGGCAGATATTTGACGGGAGGCAGCGCAAAGAGGAAGTGTACGCGGGTACCACGGCTCATGTCGAGGCGGGTCACTCCCGGTCCGTAACTCCTTGGCGCAGAGGGTGCCGATCAGCGGCGCCCCCGTCAAGACCCGGCCCGGGGTGGTGTGGACGACGGTCCGGTCAGCGTGCCTTGACGCCGGACACCAGCCAGTCGCCACCGACCCGGACCAGCGTCATCTCGAGCCGGTTCTAGGTCAGTCTCGCCACTTTGGTGACCGTGCTCGTGGACTGCTGGTTGACAAACATCAGCAGCACCGCGCGCGCTCGTCGGTCGCGGTCTCGATCGCGGCGTTCCTCACATCTGCCACGACCGCCGCCTGGTGCCGGGGGGCGACATCGTTGATTAGCTTGCCGGTCGTTGCGGCGTACTCCTTGCGGAAGGCACCGGTGGTGACGGCCTGCGTCGCCGCGAAGTCCCTCGCGTTGTCTCGGCCTCGTCCCCGCACTGTCGCGACATGCGCTGGATCAGACGCCCGACTCGCGGGCGGGCCGCGGCCCGATCCAGCACCAGACCGCGGTACGCCGGGCCCGCGGATACGCCGAAGGGCGGTCCCGCGCGCGGGACCGCCCTTCGGCGTGGCGGGGCGTGACTACTTCATGGTGACCGTGGCGCCGGCCGCCTCGAGCGCTGCCTTGGCCTTCTCGGCAGCCTCCTTGGTGGCCTTCTCCAGGACCGGCTTCGGCGCGCCGTCAACCAGGTCCTTGGCCTCCTTCAAGCCGAGGCTGGTGATGGTGCGCACCTCCTTGATGACCTGGATCTTCTTGTCGCCAGCCGCCTCGAGAATGACATCGAACTCATCCTGCTCGGCGGGGGCTTCCTCGCCCGCACCGGCGCCGGCGCCGGACGGCGCGGCGACGGCCGCGGGGGCAGCGGCAGTGACGCCGAAGGTCTCCTCGAACTGCTTCACGAACTCGGAGAGCTCGATCAGTGTCATTTCCTTGAACTGCTCGAGCAGCTCGTCGGTGCTGAGCTTCGCCATGGTGGCTCCTTGGTGGTGTGTGCCGGTCTCCGGCGTCGGGTGGGGGTGTTCGGCGGCCGGAGCCGGTCAGGCGGTGGTGGTCTCGCTGTCGCTGCTGTCTGCGTCGGTGCTGTCGTGGGCGATCACGCCGGCCGGCGCCGACTGATCGGCCGGATGTGGCCGGGCCTCGCCCTCGGCTGCTGCGGATTCCACCGCGGCAGCGGGGGTGCCTGCCCCACCGATCATCGAAGGGTCGGTCTCGGCCTTGGCCTGCAGGGCGCTCGCGAGACGGGCGACCTGGGCGAGCGGCGCCACGAACAGGTAGACGGCCTGGGTGAGCGAGGCCTTCATCGCACCAGCCATCTTGGCCAGCAGCACCTCGCGCGACTCAAGATCGGCGAGCTGGTTGAACTCGGCGGCCGTCATGGTCTTGCCGTCCAGGACGCCGCCCTTGATGACCAGCGCCGGGTGGGTCTTGGCGTAGTCGCGCAACGCCTTGGCGGCCAACACGGGCTCGCCGGCAACGAAGGCGACGGCAGTCGGACCCTCCAGCAGGGCCGCGAGCCCATCGAGCCCAGCGCCGGCCGCGGCCAGCTTGCTGAGGGTGTTCTTGACCACCTTGTACGTCGTCTCTGCGCCCAGGGCGACGCGGAGCTCGGTGATCTGTTTGACGGTGAGACCGCGGTACTCGGTCAACACCGTGGCGGTCGAGTCACGGAAGGACTCGGTGAGTGCGGTCACCGCCCGGGCCTTGTCGGGCCGGACGGTGGCTCGGGCGTGCACCACGCCGTCGGTGACGGTGTCGGTGGTGTCGGTGGCCATGGGCCTCCTCTCGGGGTGGGCGCCGGCGGGGCGTCCACGCACGAGGAACGCCCCGGCGCAGGTAGCGCACGGGGCGTCAGGAATCCGACCTCGACGGCCGCAACCTGTCCGTGTCACCTGCGCGGGTCGCCCGCGTGAGCGGGGCCTTTCATCCACACCGGGGGGCAGATGACCAGCGGTCTTGGGCTGACATGATCCTAGCAGCGGGCTACTCGGGGCGGGTGTCGCTGCCGTCTTCAAGCAGGTTGCGCGTCTTGTTCGGGTCGACCTGGATGCCGGGGCCCATGGTTGTGGTGACGGTTATTTTCTTGAGGTACTTGCCCTTGGCGGCCGACGGCTTGGCCCGGCCGATCTCGTCGAGCGCGGCGCCGTAGTTCTCAATCAGCAACTTCTCGTCGAAGCTCGCCTTGCCGATCACCAGATGCAGGTTGGCCTGCTTGTCGACCCGGAAGTTGACCTTGCCGCCCTTGATGTCGCCAACGGCCTTGGTGACATCCGCCGTGACCGTGCCGGTCTTCGGGTTGGGCATCAGGCCTCGGGGGCCGAGAATCCGGGCGATCTTGCCGACCTTGCCCATCTGGTCCGGTGTCGCGACCGCGGCGTCGAAGTCGAGGAAGCCCTTCTGGATTTTCTCGATGAGATCGTCACTGCCAACCTCATCGGCGCCTGCGGCGAGCGCTTCGGCGGCTCGGTCTCCGGTCGCGAAAACAATCACCCGGGCGGTTTTGCCCGTGCCGTGCGGCAGGTTGACCGTCCCACGGACCATCTGGTCGGCCTTACGCGGATCGACGCCTAGCCGCATCGCCACCTCGACGGTCGCGTCGTACTTTGTGGTGCTCGTCGTCCGCACGAGCCGGATGGCCTCGAGCGGGCTGTAGACCGTGTCGATATCGAACTTCTCCGCTGCGGCGCGGTAGGCCTTGCTGCGTTTCATGTCGCTCCAGAGATGTCGTGGTGATGACGGGCGCCGACGGTCGGCGTCCTCCCACAGGTGGTGCAGTGCGTGCAGGTGGTCAGCCGGTGACGGTGATGCCCATCGAACGAGCCGTGCCGGCGATGATGAGCGCGGCCGCGTCGAGGTCGCGCGCGTTGAGGTCCTCCATCTTGGTCGTTGCGATCTCCCGGACCTGGGCCTGGGAGATGGTTGCCACCTTCGTTTTGTGCGGGGTCGGCGAGCCCTTGTCGACCCCGGCGGCCTTGAGGATCATCCGCGCCGCTGGCGGCGTCTTGGTGACGAAGGTGAACGAGCGGTCCTCAAAGACCGAGATCTCGACGGGGACGATGTCGCCCCGCTGGCTTTCGGTCGCCGCGTTGTACTGCTTGCAGAACTCCATGATGTTGACGCCGTGCTGCCCGAGCGCTGGGCCCACGGGCGGGGCCGGGGTGGCGATACCGGCCTTGATCTGCAGTTTGATTACGGCAGCGAGTTTCTTCTTGGGAGGCATCTGAGAAATCTTTCTCGGTGATGGGAGCCGGAGCTAGAGCTTGGCGACCTGGTTGAAGGACAGCTCGACCGGTGTCTCGCGGCCGAAGATCGACACCAGCACCTTGAGCTTCTGGCTGTCAAGGCTGATCTCGTTGATCGTCGCCGGCAGGGTCGCGAACGGCCCGTCGGTGACGGTGATCGACTCGCCGACCTCGAAGTCGACGGCCTTTTGGGCCACGATCGTCTTCTGCTTCGGCGGGGCGAGTTGCTTGACGACCTCGGTCAGGGTGAGCGGGGTCGGCCGTGAGGTCTGGCCGACGAAGCCGGTGACACCTGGCGTGTTGCGGACAGCGGACCAGGACTCGTCGGTGAGGTCCATCCGAACGAACAGGTAGCCCGGAAGCTTCTTGCGTACGACAGCCTGACGCTTGCCGCCTTTGACCTCCATGACCTCCTCGGTGGGAACTTCGATCTGATAGATGAAGTCCTCCATGTTCAGGCTCGAGATCCGGGACTCGAGGTTGGCCTTCACCTTGTTCTCGTAGCCCGCGTAGGAGTGCACGACGTACCAGTCACC
>JAYUMN010000008.1:0-2861 GCA_043762595.1 Frankiales bacterium | reverse complement strand
GCGACGTCGACCTCGCGGCGCAGCACGCCGAGCACCGGGGCGATGCCGATCAGTGCCTGGCGCAGCAGCTGCTCGTGCCGGTCACTCGCGACCCGGTTGAGAACCACCCCCGCGAGGCGCAGATCCTCGTCGTAGGCGGCGAATCCGTGCACCAGCGCGGCGACCGACCGACTCATCGAGGAACCGTCGACCACGAGGACGACGGGGGCGTCCAGCAGGTGGGCCACGTGCGCAGTCGAGCCGAACTCGGTCGCCCCTTTCCCGTCGTACATACCCATGACGCCCTCGACGACAGCGATGTCAGCGCCGGCCGCACCGTGCAGGAACAACGGGGCGACGAGGTCCTCCCCGACAAGCACCGGGTCGAGGTTGCGACCTGGCCGGCCGGCGGCGAGGCCGTGGTAACCCGGATCGATGTAGTCGGGTCCGACCTTGTGCGGCGAGACCTGCAAGCCCCGCGCCCGCAGCGCCGCCATCAGGCCGGTGGCGACGGTGGTTTTGCCCGCGCCACTGCCGGGGGCGGCGATGACCAGGCGGGGGACGTTCACGACGTCGACCGGTCGGTGATCTTTGCGCGCCGTGGAGCGCCTCGGAGCGAGCCTGCCGTACAAAGATCATCATCTGCGGGCGGTCGGTCGGGGCTCACCATTCGATCCCCCGTTGGCCCTTCTGGCCGGCGTCCATCGGGTGTTTGATCTTTGTCGTCTCGAGCACCAGGTCGGCGGCCGCGATGAGCCGGGGGTCGGCGTCGCGGCCGGTGATGACGACGTGCTGAGTACCCGGCCGGCTGGTCAACGTCTCGACGACGTCCTCCACATCGACCCAACCCCAGGCCATCGGATAGGTGAACTCGTCCAGCACGTAGAAGCCGTAGGTCTGCGCGGCGAGGTCGCGCTTGACCTGCGCCCAGCCCTCGCGGGCATTGCCGGCATGATCGTCGTCGGTGCCCTGCTTGCGGATCCAGGACCAGCCCTCACCCATCTTGAACCACGCCACGCTGCCGCCTTCGTCGCTCGCACCGAGCACCCGCAGGGCCGCCTCCTCGCCGACCTTCCACTTGGCACTCTTGACGAACTGGAAGACCCCGATCGGCCAGCCCTGGTTCCAGGCGCGCAAGGCGAGCCCAAAGGCAGCGGTGCTCTTGCCCTTCATCGCGCCCGTGTGTACGACCAGCAGCGCGCGGTTGCGCCGCTGCCGGGTCGTCAGGCCGTCCTCGGGAACCGACTCGGGCACGCCCTGAGGGCTCATGCGGCCCGCACCACGGCCGTGAGCGCCTCGGCCGACAGCTCCTCGATCCGTAGCGCCATCCCGCCGAGCTGTCCGCCGAGCCGGGCGGCGAGCCCCAGCCGGACCGGCCCGCTCTCGCAGTCCACGACGACGAAGGCCGCACCGGAACGGGCCAGGTGCGCGGCAGCCAGCTCGGGCGCCGGGCCGCTCGTATACCGGCCGTCGGTCACGACGACGACCAGCGCACGGCGGGCAGGGTCGCGGACGGCCTCGACCCGGAGCACCTCGGCTGCCCGCAGCAGGCCGGCCGACAGGGGTGTGCGGCCGCCTGTGGGCAGCTCGGTCAGCCGGGTCGCGGCCGCGTCGACCGACGATGTCGGCGGCAGGACGAGCTCGGCTCCTGCCTGCCGGAAGCTGATCAACGCCACCTTGTCGCGTCGCTGGTAGGCGTCGAGCAACAACGAGAGCACTGCACCCTTGACCGCGCTCATCCGCTGCCGCGCGGCCATTGAGCCCGATGCGTCGACAACGAACAGCACCAGATTGCCCTCGCGCCCCTCGCGGACAGCCTCGCGCAGATCGGTCGACCGCAGCACGACACCTGCCCCGATCCGACCGCGCCGGACCTGGTGGGGCGCGGCCGCTCGCAGGGTGGCGGCGAGGTGCAGCGAGCCGAGCCGGCCGTGCTGGGTGCGTTCACCGGTGAGTCGCCCGGAGCCGCCCTCGGCGCGGGACCGCCGACCGGCCGCGCCAACCCGGCGGTTCACCCCCGGGACCCGCAGGGCAATTGGGGTGAACAGCTCCCCAGGCGACACGGCCGCGCGCATCCCAGCCAACTCCGGCTGGGTTAGCCCGGCGTCGGCATCGCGCTGTGCGGGCTGGCCGGGGGGACGCGTGGCCCCGACGCCGGGACCGCCACCGTCTGGGCCCTCGTCATCTGGGCCCTCGTCATCTGGGCCCCCGTCAGCACGGCCCTCGTCAGCACGGCGGTCGCTGTCTGGCCCGTCCTGGCCGGGCAGATCCGGGCCGACGTCACCTGCCCCCGGGCCGCCGTCCTCGGGCGGCACGCTGTCGAGTGCTTCCTGCAGCTGCTGCTCGTCGAGGCCCGGTGCCTCGAATGGCGTCCGCCGGCGCCGGTGCGGCAGCGCCAGTCGGGCCGCGGTCCGGACGTCGTCGGTCGTCACGGCGTCACGGCCGGCCCAGGCCGCCAGCGCGATCGAGGCCTTCGCGGTGACCAGGTCGGCCCGCAGCCCGTCGACGTCGAACGCCGCGCACAGGGTGGTGATCTCGCGCAGGGCGTGGTCACCGAGCAGGACGGCCGGCAGCCGCTCCCGGGCCAAGATGATCTTTGCGGCCAGCGCGGCATCCGGTTCGGCGTACGCCGCGGCGAAGCCCGCCGGGTCGGCCTCGTAGGCCAGCCGGCGGCGGACGACGTCGGCCCGTTCGGCCGGCTCGCGGGTCGCTGCGACCTCGACGGTCAGCCCGAACCGGTCGAGCAGCTGCGGTCGCAGCTCACCCTCTTCCGGGTTCATCGTGCCGACCAGCAAAAAACGCGCCGCGTGCCGCACCGACACGCCCTCCCGCTCGACGTACGACGTACCGAGGGCAGCCGCATCGAGCAGCAGATCGACCAG
>JAYUMN010000007.1:0-20266 GCA_043762595.1 Frankiales bacterium | reverse complement strand
GGGGGCCGCCGAACAGGCCCTCAAGGCGATCGACCCGTCAACCGCGGTCACGGTCGACCGCACCGCCCGAGTCGCCGGCCGGGCGGCGTACACGCTGGTTCTGACGCCGCGGGACAGGCGCTCGACCGTACGCAAGGTGCTCATCGCCATCGACGCCGAGCGCAACTTCCCGCTGCGGGTGCAGGTCTTCGGCGCAGCGCCTGCGCCGGCGTTCGAGAGCGGCTTCACCGACGTGTCCTTCGCCCGCCCGGCGGCGTCGGTCTTCCGCTTCAGCCCGCCGAAGGGCGCGAAGGTCACCAGCCACCCGCTCCACCTCGGCAGGGCTGAGCTGCGCGCAGAGGCGACCAGGACCCGGCCGGCCGCCGGGATGCAACCAACCGTGCTGGGCGCCGGCTGGACCTCCGTCGTCGAGCTGCCGGCTGGCAAGACCGGCGTGGCCACGACCGCTGCCGGTGGCCCGACGGCCGCGCTGCTCAGCCGGCTGACCAGCACCCTGCCCAGCGGCGACCGCCTGGTGAAGAGCGCGCTGCTCAACGTGCTGCTCGCCAAGGACGGCCGGATCTTGATAGGCGCCGTCGCACCGGCTGTGCTGCAGCAGGCTGCCGCCGGTCAGCTCAGGTGACGGTCACCGTCGGCGCCACCGCGCGCGAGCTCGTCGCGGCTGTGTCGGGGCCGCCGCCGGCCGTTCGGACCATTGGGCTAACCCGCCGGTTCGGTTCGCAGGTCGCCGTGGACAGCGTGGACCTGCTGGTGCCGCACGGCGCGGTCTACGGTTTCCTCGGGCCGAACGGCTCAGGCAAGACCACGACGATCCGGATGCTGCTCGGGCTGCTCTCGGCCGACAGTGGTGAGGTCGAGCTGCTCGGCTCGTCGATGCCGGCGCGGGCCGGCGATGTCTTGCCACTCGTCGGCGCCCTCATCGAAGGACCGGCCTTCCATCTGTCGCTGTCTGGCGCCGCCAACCTGCGGCGGCTCGACGTCAGTGACGCAACAGCCGACCCGTCCACGAGCAAGGCGCGCATTGCTGACGCCCTGCGCCGGGTCGGGCTGACCGCGGCAGCCGGCAAGCGCTACCGCAACTACTCGCTGGGGATGAAGCAGCGGCTGGGGCTGGCGGCGGCGTTATTGCAACCCCGCGACCTGCTCGTGCTGGACGAGCCGACCAACGGTCTCGACCCGCAGGGCACCCGCGAGGTTCGGCACCTCATCCGGGAGTTGGCGGCCGACGGCACGACCGTGCTGGTCTCGAGTCATCTGCTGGCCGAGGTCGAGCAGGTCGCAACGCACGTCGGCATCATGTCCGGGGGCCGGCTGCTGCGGCAGGGGACGCTCGACGAGGTACTCTCCGGCGGGGCGGCCGTGATCCGGATCGCCACCCCGGACGTCGATGTCGCGGTCGCAGCCATGACGTCGCTGGGCCTTCCGGACGCCGAGGGCGACGCGGTCCGGCAGTCGGTCCAGGCAAACATCGGCGCCCTCGCCGCCGAGACGGTGGCAGCGGCGCTCGTCGCCGCCGGAGTCCGGTTGCGCGGCCTTGCCGTCGAACGACCAGCCCTTGAGGACTTGTTCGTCTCGCTCACCGGGGAGGGCTTCGATGTCCTGCGCTGATCTTGAGCTCGCCCCCACGGCACAGCGGCCGATTCGCTACCGGGGTGCGTTCCTGCGTCTCTACCGCGGAGAGGTCCGCTTGGTGCTGGGCCGCCGCCGCAACCTCGCGTTGCTGGCGGTCCTCGCCGTGGTCCCCGTGCTGATCGGCGTCGCGGTGTTCCTGAGCACGCCCCGCGGCGGGGAGGGGCCGCAGTTCCTCGGCCAGATCACCGGCAACGGGCTATTCCTCGTCTTCACGGCGCTGACCGTGTCGCTGCCGTTCTTCCTGCCGCTCGTGGTCGGTGTCGTCGCCGGCGACAGCATCGCCGGCGAGGCTGGCTCGGGCACGCTGCGTTATCTGCTCACCGTGCCGGTGTCCAGAGGCCGGTTGCTCGCCGTCAAGGCGCTGGGCGTCGCGACGTACACCGCCTTGGCTGTGCTGACCGTCGCGCTGGTCGGCCTGGTCACCGGCGCGCTGCTGTTCGGGCTGCACGACGTCACCCTGCTGTCCGGCGACACCGTCAGTCTGGCCAGCGGTTTACTTCGGACCCTTGGCATCGCGGCGTACGTCATCGTGGCGTTGTTCGGCTTGGCTGCAGGGGGGATCTTCGTCTCCACCTTGACCGAGAACGCCATCGGGGCGATGGCCACCACCATCGGGCTGGCGGTGTTCTCCGCGCTGCTCGACGCCGTGCCGCAATTGAACTCGATCCACGGTGCGCTGCTCACCCACAACTGGCTGGGGTTCGGTGAGCTGCTCCGTGGCAGCGTCGACACCGGTGCCCTGTTGCGCTGGAGCCTGCTGCACCTGACCTACGCGGCCGTCTTCCTGAGCCTTGCCTGGGCCCGGTTGCAGACCAAGGACATCACCAGCTGACGCCCCCGGCTCGGTGGTCTGACGACAGCAATACCGGGAATGAACGCGTTGGCATCTACGATTGCTCATGGCCATGACCTCTTTTCGCACCGTTACCTGCCAACTGGGGCATGACCTGCCCGTTGAGGCGGTCGAGACCGTCGAGCTGGCACTGGATGCGCTGCGCTACGACCTCGATGTCTGCGAGGTGCACGCCGAGGAGGTCCGCGACGTCGTGGAGGAGTTCGTCGGGGCTGGCCGTCGCCTGCCCGCCCGCGGCCGGCAGGTGCCTGCCGGCCGTCGCCGACGCGCGCCGCGATGAGCGACGGTCCCCTCCAGATCGGCATCGACCCGGCCGAGGCGGGCTTCGATCTTCACCGACTCGCCCGGATCGACAGCCACTTCGCGTCGTACGTCGATGACGGGCGGCTCGCTGGCTGGCTGGCGGTGCTGGCCCGGCGCGGCCAGATCGTGTACGTGGGTTCCGGGGGGCTGCGCGACGTCGAGGCCGGATTGCCGGTCGAGCACGACACCTTGTGGCGGATCTACTCGATGACTAAACCCGTGACGGCGGTCGCCGCGATGGCCCTGTACGAACGCGGCGCATTCTCGCTCAACGACCCAGTGTCGAGATGGATCCCATCGTTTCAGGACTCGCGCGTCTACCGCACCGGGCCGCCGCATGCCCCGGTGACGGTGCCTGCCACCGAGCCGATCCGGATGTGGCACCTGCTCAGCCACACCGCCGGCCTGACGTACGGCTTCACCCAGTCGAGCACCATCGATGCGATGTACCGAGCCGCCGGCTCGGACTTCGGCCAACCGGCCGGGATGGATCTCGCTGAGGTTTGCGACCTCTGGGCTTCGATGCCGCTGCTGTTCGAGCCTGGCAGCGCCTGGAACTATTCGGTCGCCACCGATGTGCTCGGCCGGGTCTGCGAGCTCGTCACCGGCAAGCCGCTCGACGAGGTGTTCGAGGAACTTGTCCTCGGACCGCTTCGGATGCACGAGACCCGCTGGTGGGTTGACGATGCCGACGCCGGGCGCCTTGCCGCGCTCTACGTACCGCACCCCGAGACCGGCCGCACCGTGCGGCACGACGCCGTCGGTTCGTGGGCGTTGCGTCGGCCCGACATGCTCGGTGGCGGCGGCGGTCTCATCAGCACCGCTGGCGACTATCACCGCTTCACCTCGATGCTGCTCGGCGGCGGCGCGTTGGATGGGGTGCGGATCCTTGCACCGAGAACGCTTGCCTACATGACGACCAACCACCTGCCGGGTGGGGCGACGCTCGCCCAGATCGGTCGCGGCCAGTTTGCCGAGGCGGCGTACGACGGGATGGGGTTCGGTCTCGGCTTCAGCGTGCTCGTCGACCCGGTGGCCAGCAAGGTCCCGGCCAGTGCGGGCGAGTTCGCCTGGGGTGGCGCCGCCAGCACCGCTTTCTGGGTCGACCCGGTCGAGCAGGTCACCGCGATGTTTTTCACCCAGCTGCTGCCCTCCAGCACCTACCCCCTGCGGGGCGAACTCCGACAACTGGTGTACGGCGCGCTCGTCGGCTGACCGGACGGTGGCGCGGCCGGCCCTGTCGTCTGCGGGCCCGCTCCTCCCCGCCTCCATCAAGGCCCCACCACCTCCTGCCCCGCCCACCCCCGCCCATGATCCACAGCAGCTGGGGCACCGCGGTGATCTTCCCTTGGGGCCCTGGCTTGCGTGCATCACCGGTCCGGGTGGGCCTGGCCTGCACCCTTGACCCCGCAGCGACCACGACAGCAGGGAAGCGGACGTCGGGGTCGCGACCTCACGCCCGCCAGGGGTGCGGACGCGGTCCAGGTGACGCTGCTTTGCTGCTGTTGTGGTCGTCGCGGTGCCGCGCGGTGCACTCCGGCATGTGGGCGAACCCGGGTCGGTGGGCCCACGACACCGGTTGCGGTGTGCTGCACGTAACGTTGCCGCCCATGAACACCTTCTGCGCGCCGTGTCTGGCTGACCTCGCTCTCGTCCGGGAGGCCGTCACGGCGGTCGGCGGCACCGCTTCCTGCATGGCGCATGCCGTCCTGCTCAGTCACTCCGGCGACGCCCCGGTGCGTCGACTGGCCCGGCTGTCCGAGCTTCGCGCCCTCGCCGAGACCAAGCTCGAAACGGCCAGCATCGAGGAGCAGCCACGGCTCGAACTGCTCGTGCAGGAGTACGCCCTTGCCGGTGCGATGGACATGACCGTGCCGCTGAAGGACCTGGCCGGTGACCGCACCCCGCGCGACCCGAAGTCTCGCCGCAACCGGCCCGGCCGTGGCCCCCGCCTCGAGGGGGAGTCCGAGCCCCGGCCCGACCGCGAGCCCCGGCCCGACCGCGGCCCCCGGCCGGACCGCGGGCCGCGTGGCGACCGTGGGTCACGCCCCGGCAGTGACCGGCCCGCCGGCGCTGGGAGCGAGATCAACGAAGGTGCCCCGCAGGCCGTGCCGGGCGGCGAGGCGCCGGCGGGAACAGCTACCCCGGCCGGTGCGGTCGTCGTGCCTTCGACGCCCCAGCCCGCGGACAGCGCAGTTGCCTCGGACAACGGTCAGCGCAGCGCCCCGACGCAAGCCTCAGGTCCGGCCGGCGCCGCACCAGTCGGCCCGGCCCCGGCGGCCTTGGTGGCCGAGTCGAGCCAGGCCAGCGTCGGCGCTGCCCCGTTCCCGTCCCCGTCCCTGGCACCGGCGGAGCCGAGCAGCGCCAGCACCCCCCCGGTGCCGACACCGAGCGCTCCGGCGGCCGAGCCGTCCTCCAGCGCGCCCGCTGAGTGAGCGCTCCGTAGGCTCGCCCGATGCCGCCTTCTGCCTGGCCGACCGCCGTTGGCCTGGCTGGCGGGATCGGCCTGGACGCGTTGCTCGGCGACCCTCGCCGCGGTCATCCGGTCGCCGCCTTCGGCGCCGTGGCGGCAGCCACGGAGCGGCTCATGCACCGTGACTCGCGGGCCGTCGGCACGGCGTACGCCGGGGCGCTGGCGCTTCTGGTCGCCGGCGCCGGCGTGGGCCTGAACCGGGCCACCCGGACACCCTTCCAGCGGGCCATGGTGACTGCCGCGGCGACCTGGGTCGTCGTCGGTGGAACGACGCTGCGGCGCGAGGCCGAAGTGATGCGACGCCTGCTCGCGGCCGGTGATGTCGATGCTGCGCGGGGCCGCCTCAGCCACCTCTGCGGCCGCGACCCGACGACGCTCGACGTCCTAGGGCTGGCCCGGGCCACGGTGGAATCGGTTGCCGAGAACACCTCGGACGCGGTGGTCGGCCCACTCGTCTGGGGCGCGGTCGGTGGTGTGCCGGGTCTGTTGGCGTACCGCGCGGTGAACACCCTCGATGCGATGGTGGGGCACCGATCGGAGCGTTACGCCCGCTTCGGCTGGGCTGCGGCTCGACTCGACGACGTCGCCAACTTGGCGCCGGCGCGGCTGACTGCGGTGCTCGCGGTCGCCCTTGCACCGGCCGTCGGCGGCCGGCCGCGAGCGGCCCTGCGGGTCTGGCGTCGCGACGGCCGCAAACACCCGTCACCCAATGCCGGTCCGGTGGAGGCTGCCTTTGCCGGGGCGCTTGGCCGCACCCTCGGCGGGCCGCTGCGCTACGGCACGAGGGTCGAGGAGCGACCGCTGCTCGGCGATGGACCGGCCCCGGAGGTCGCTGACATCGCCCGCGCCGCAAGGCTCTCCGCGGTTGTCAGCCTCGCTGCCGGGGGGCTCGCTGTCGCCATACGGTCGCTGCATTGACGCGGGACCAGCTGTGAAAGGCGCCCTGCTCGTCGCGGGCACGACCTCCGATGCCGGCAAGTCCGTCCTCACCGCAGGCCTATGCCGGTGGCTGGCCCGGCAGGGCGTCAAGGTCGCGCCATTCAAGGCACAGAACATGAGCCTGAACAGCGCGGTCACCGTCGATGGCGCGGAGATCGGCCGGGCCCAGGCGATGCAGGCCGCCGCGGCCGGTATCGAGCCCGAGGCGGCGATGAACCCGGTCCTGCTCAAGCCCGGCAGCGATCGCACTTCCCAGGTGGTGCTGCTCGGCAGGCCGTATGCCGAGGTGTCGGCCCTGACCTACCGCGACCACAAAGCGGCACTCCTCGGGGTGGCTCTGGAGTGCCTGGCAGATCTTCGTTCGCGGTACGACGTGGTGGTCTGCGAGGGCGCCGGCAGCCCGGCTGAGATCAACCTGCGGGCCACCGACATCGCCAACATGGGGCTGGCCCGCGCCGCGCAGCTCCCGGTCCTGGTGGTCGGCGACATCAACCCGGGTGGGGTGTTCGCGGCGATGTTCGGCACGCTCGCGCTGCTTTCACCCGAGGATCAGGCGCTGGTGTGCGGCTTCGTGGTCAACAAGTTCCGGGGCGACCCGGCGCTGCTGCAGCCCGGGCTTGACATGCTGCACGGGCTGACCGGCCGGCCGACGCTTGGGGTGGTGCCCTGGACGGAGGGGCTCGAGCTCGACGTCGAGGACTCCCTCGGCCTGAGTGCACCCGTCGCGCCAGTGCCTGCGGTCGGCCGTGACGTGCTGCGCGTGTCGGTGATCCGGCTCCCGCGGCTGTCGAACTGGACCGACATCGACGCCCTGCGAACCGAACCCGGTGTGCTGGTGCGGTTCGCCACGACGCCCGAGGAGCTGGCGGACGCCGATCTGGTCGTCGTGCCCGGTACCCGCGCCACCGTCGAGGATCTTGGCTGGCTGCGCCGCCGTCGTTTGGATGTCGTGCTGACCGCCCGGGCCGCTGCCGGCCGGCCGGTGCTGGGGATCTGTGGCGGCTACCAGTTGCTGGGCACAGCTGTGCAGGACACCGTCGAGTCGAGGGCCGGTGAGGTGCCGGGGCTCGACCTGCTGCCCGTCCGGACGGTGTTTGGCGCCGACAAGGTGCTCGGCCGACCGGTCGGGTCCTGGCGGGGGTGGAACGTGACGACTGCGTATGAGATCCACCACGGCGTCGTACAGGTGCAGGGGGGCGAGGCGTTTCTGGACGGCTGCCAGGTGGGTGGTGTTGCCGGCACCGTCTGGCACGGGGCGCTGGAGAGCGACGGCTTCCGGCGGGCCTACCTGGGCGAGGCAGCGGCCGCGGCGGGTCGAGATTGGCAACCCGGCACGGCCCGGTTCGAAGATGTCCGGCAGGCCCGGCTCGATCTCCTCGGTGACGTCGTGGCCGATGCGCTCGACACGGACGCGGTCAGCCGGCTGATCGAGCACGGGGCGCCGGCCGGCCTGCCCTTCGTTCCACCGGGAGCACCCGTCTGACCCGGTCGTCACGGTGGCCGGCAGAGGTACGGACGGCTCGTCAGACGGCCCACGATGACCCGGACTAGGACGTCGCTGAGCCTGGTCAGCTGGCCGGTCCGACAGTCCTTGACGGCGACGTCCGAGGTGCTTTGCAGGATGTTGTAGTGCTGCTCGTGCGCATGCAGCAGCTCGTCCACCAGCGCAATTGCCAGCGGGTCGCCGTCGGGGTCCCAGTCGATGTCGTGCCGCTCGGCCCACTCCCAGCGCTGCGGCCCCGGCCCGCCGGGCAGGTAGCGCGCGCCGCCTGCGACGGGACGAGCGGCAGGCGCGCCATCGCCTGGGAACACGGCGAGGTCCCCGAGCGGCGTCGCGGTGATCGTGGTGCACAGGCCGAGGGCGTAGAGGCAGCCTCGGGTCCGCACCCGGAGGTCACCGAAGCTCACGAAGGTCGGCAGGTCGGGCACCGCTGCTGCATGTGAGGCGAGCCAGTTGAAAAACGGGGCGCGCGGCTGCAACTGCCGCAAGGCTGGCCGGGCCGGGTCCACCAGTGTCCCCTGGGCCGCCCGGGAAAAGACCGCGCCCAGGACCGGCACGGCGGCCACGCGTTGTCCGGCACCAGCGACCCTCGCGCCCTGGCTGACCGGATGGATCAACACGAGCGCATCCAACGCGTCAAGCACGGATGGGTCGTGTCGAAGGGCGGCCAACGTCAGGACCCCGCGGGCGATGGTGCCACCCATCGAGAACCCAACGACGACGATGCGGCGGCCGGTGCGCGCGTGCAAAGCGCGGACCTGTTCGGTCACGGCCAACACGTTCAGCCCGAGGTCGCTTTCGCTGTCACAGATACCGGCGTTGATGGTCGCCCGTTCGACCGGCATCCCCCGAAGGTCGGCGACGGATGGCGGCTGGAGACTTGGGCCGGCGCACCTTCGGCTCGTGGCTGTTGCTGGCCTGCGATCGGCAAGGTCCTGGTAATACGACGCGTCCTGCACGACTGGCGCCCCGAAGGCCCGCTGCAGGGGAGCGAAGACGGCTCGGAAGTCTTCGGCCCGCCCGCGTGATTCGCCGAGGCCGTGGACGTAGAGCACTTGCGCCGAGGGCGTCCCGGCCCCCGTCGCGACATCGGCGGCTGGCGGCACAGCAGGACCACCCGGGCGCGTCGTCGCCGCTGTGATCACGGGCACCAGCAGGGCCATCACGGCCAGGCCGACCAGGATGGCCCGGATCGCGCGCGTCGACCGGGGACCGGGGGCAAAAGCTCCTCCAAGCGCCAGTGCCCCGACGGCTGTGACCAGACCGAGCACCCCGCCGAGCGCGAAGCCGCCGAGCGCAACCAAGCCGGGGTCGAGGCGACCCAGCTGCCGCCACGAGGGCACGGCGGGGCGGATGCGTCGGGCCAGGGGCGGGCCCAACACGGCGAGCACCAGTACGACAACGGCGGGTTGCGTGCCGTGCATCAGGACCGCAGCCGTGACGATCATGGTGATCCAGAGCACCCGACCCAGCACGGGTACAGCCCCGAGCACCAGTGCCGTTGTCACGAGCGGGATCGGGAAGGGCAGGTGCAGCAGTCCAAGCGCGACCGCCAGGGCTGCGGCCTCGACCA
Organism: Frankiales bacterium; assembly: GCA_043762595.1. Lineage (GTDB taxonomy): Bacteria > Actinomycetota > Actinomycetes > Mycobacteriales > SCTD01 > JAYSQK01. The sequence goes on along the minus strand of JAYUMN010000007.1, from coordinate 10,992 downwards.
GCGTGCGGCCGAACAGGTTCAGGAGACCACGGTTGACCCGCCGCGAAACGATCCGCTGGCGCCTCGTCGGCAGGCGCACCACCGGCAGGACCTCATCTCACGGGTGAGGTTCACACTTCACCACTGCATGGGGAGGGTCAGGCCACCACTCCAAGGGAGGGTCAGGCGGGGACGGCCAGCTCGACCGCGCGGACGGCCACGTCGCGGTCAACGCGGACCAGCGAAAACATCGTCAGCGCCGCGAGCAACAGCAGCCCGCCGCCGACCATGAAACCCAGGTCCCAGCCGTGCACCAGGTTGGGGAAGGGGTTGCGCGAGGGGGTGAGCGCGTTGGTGCGGGCGGTGCTCACCGCGGTGAGGATCGCCAGGCCGAGCGCGCCACCGATCTGCTGGCCGGCGTTGAGCAGCGCGGAGGCGATTCCGGCGTCCTCCACGGGCACGCCCGCCACGGCGGCGCTGGTCAAGGCCACGAAGGTGAAGCCCATCCCGATGGCCACCAGCGCCAGCGAGGGCAGGACCACCCCGAGGTAGGACGAACCGGGCTCGAGCCGCAGACCGAGGGTGATCAGCCCGAGGCCGGCCAACAATGGTCCGCCGGTGAGCAGCGGCCGGGGACCGACACGACTCAGCAGCTGCGACCCGATACCGGCGCCAACGCCGATGAGCACGGTCATCGGCAGGAAGGCGAGCCCGGACCGGACCGGGGAGTATCCGTTGACCTTTTGCATCCACAAAATGAGGAAGAAGAAGATCGCAAAGATGCCGGCCCCGACGAGCAGGGCGCCGATGTCGGCACCGGCCAGGCTGCGTGATCTGAACAACCGGAAGGGCACGAGCGGCGAGCGGACCGTCCGTTGGGTGTACACGAACCCGGCGATCAGCAGCACGGACAACACCAGGGTGCCGACGGTCCGGGTCGACGCCCAGCCGTACTGGTTGCCCTTCACGAGGGCGAACACGAGCGACATCAGGCCGCCGGTGATGAGCACGGCGCCCGGGATGTCGAAGCCCTGTGCCTGCTCGTCGCGGCTGTCCGGGACGAACAGCACAGCGCCGACCAGCGCGATCGCGGCGATCGGCAGGTTGACGAAAAACACCCAGCGCCAGGAGGCGTACTCGGTGAGCACGCCGCCGAGGATGAGGCCGAGGGCGGCCCCGCCGGCGGTGATGGCGGCGTAGATGCCGAACGCCCGGTTGCGCTCCTTGCCCTCGGTGAAGATCACGGTGATCAGCGACAGTGCCGCCGGCGACATGAGTGCCCCGCCGACACCCTGCACGCCGCGGGCGCCGAGCAGCACGCCTAGGTTGCCGGCCAGGCCCCCGATGAGCGAGGCGGCGGCGAACAGGACCGCCCCCGCCATGAACACCTTCCGCCGGCCGATACGGTCGGCCAACTTGCCGCCGAGCAGCAGGAAGCCACCGAAGGTAAGGGTGTAGCCGGTCACCACCCATTGCAGATCGGCGTCGCTGCGGATGGCTAAGGCCCGGCTGATATTCGGCAGAGCGACGTTCACGATGGTCGCATCGAGAACCACCATGAGTTGTGCGATCGCAAGCACGATGAGCGCGCGGTTTTTGTTGCTGGTCCGGTGGTGCGGCTGATCCGCGCGGCGGGCTTGGTCGACCAGGGTCATGCGCTGCCTCCAAAGTTTGACTCAACGAACGTAGAGGACACCCACCGGGTGAGTCAACCGCTGTAGAGTGAACTGCGTGACCACCGCCCCATCCCGTGACGAACGTCGCCGGCGTACCGAAGCGAGCATCCTGGACGCGGCCCGAGCGTTGTTCAGCGACACCGGCTTCGAGCGCACGACGATCCGCGGCGTGGCTGCCCGCGCCGGCATCGACCCGGCCCTGGTGATGCAGTACTACGGCAACAAGGAAGGCCTGTTCGCGGCCGCGGCCCGGTGGCACGTCGACCAGAGCAGCATCCTGGACGCGGACCGCGACGAGCTGCCGGTAGCGGCCATCCGCGACCTGCTGAGCCATTTCGAGGATGCCGCCGACGGCAAATCCGCCGCGGCCCTGATGCGCAATTGCCTCACCCACCCGGCCGCCGCCAAGGTCATGCGGGACCAGGTCCTCTGCGATCGGGCGGCGACGGTCACGGCAAAGATCGACGCGCCGGACGCCGAGCTGCGGGCGGCGCTGTTCGGGGCAACGATGATGGGCCTCGGGATGGCGCGCTACCTGATCGAGCTCGAACCGCTGGCCAGTGCCTCCCGCGAGGACATCGAACGCCTGCTCGCCCCCGCGCTCGCCGCCCTGTTGACCTGACGAGCTCGGGGTGTGCAGGGTCGTCGCGGGGCCATCGCCGCGGGGATCGGCGAGAATGGGCCAGTGACTCTGCTGCTGCTGTCCACCGCCGACACCGACCTCCTCGCAGCACGGGCCGTCGGGGATCCCGCGCTCCCGCTGCGCCTCGCCAACCCCGCCCGGACCAGCGCGCTGGAGCTGGCCGGGGTGTCGATCGTCGTGGTCCGGTTGCTCGGTGGCCGCCGGGCCTGGGACGGCCTCGATGCGCTTGTGGACGGCTGCGCCGCCGCCCGGATCCCGCTGGTGGCGCTCGGTGGCGAGGGCACGGTCGACGCCGAGCTCACCGCCCTGTCGACCGTCCCGGCCGGTGTGGTCGCCGACGCGGCGGCCTACCTGCGGGAGGGCGGGGTCGACAACCTGCGCGAGCTCGTGGCGTTCCTGTCCGACACGCTGCTACTGACCGGGCACGGCTTTGCGGCGCCGACCACGGTCCCGGCGTACGGCGTGCACGGGGTGCGGGTCGCCGATCCAGAGCGGCCGACGGTGGGCGTCGTGTTCTACCGGGCGCATGAGGTGGCCGGCAACACGGCTTTTGTCGAGACCCTCTGCGAGGCGATCGAGGCGCACGGCGCGAACGCGTTGCCGGTCTTCGTCGCCTCGCTCCGGCCCGACGCCGACGGGCGGCTGCTCGTCGTCGAGGAGCTGCTCGCCGGCCGGGTGGATGCGCTGATCGTGACGGTGCTCGCGGGTGGTGGCTCGAACGCCGCCGACACCGAGTCGTGGGATGCCCGCGCCCTGGTCAGCCTGGATGTGCCTGTCCTGCAGGGGCTCTGCGTGACCAGCAGTCGCGCCGATTGGGCAGCCTCGGACGCCGGTCTCGCGCCGATCGACGCAGCTATGCAGGTCGCGATCCCGGAGTTCGACGGCCGGCTCGTCACGGCACCATTCTCGTTCAAGGAGCCTGGTCCAGATGGTGTCCCGGTCTACGTCGCGGACCCGGAGCGGGCGGCCAGGGTCGCCGGTATCGCGGTGCGTCATGCCCGGCTGCGATCGGTGCCGAATGCGCACAAGAAGGTCGCCCTAGTCCTGTCGTCCTACCCGACCAAGCACGCGCGAGTCGGCAACGCGGTCGGGCTGGACACCCCGGCGAGCGCCGTGTTCCTGCTCAAGGCGATGCGGGCGGCCGGCTACGACGTCGGCTCGTTCCCGGAGGACGGCGACACGCTCGTGCATACGCTGATCGCAGCGGGTGGGCACGACGTCGAGTGGCTGACGGAGGAGCAGCTGCAGACCGCCGCTGCCCGGGTGCCGATCGCGACCTATGAGCGATGGTTTGCCGAGCTGCCGAGTGTTCTCAGGGAACGGATGATTGAGCACTGGGGACCGCCGCCGGGTCGGCTCTACGTCGACGGCGGCGACATCGTGCTGGCGGCGCTGCGCTACGGCAACGTGGTCCTGGCGATCCAGCCGCCGCGCGGTTTCGGGGAGAACCCGATCGCGATCTACCACGACCCCGACCTGCCGCCGAGCCACCATTACCTGGCCGCCTACCGGTGGTTGGCGCAGGAGTTCCAGGCCGACGCCGTCGTGCACCTCGGCAAGCACGGAACCCTCGAATGGCTGCCGGGTAAGGGGCTCGGGCTGTCGGCGGCGTGCTCACCCGACGCGGTGCTCGGCGATCTGCCGCTGTTCTACCCGTTCATCGTCAACGACCCCGGTGAGGGGACGCAGGCCAAGCGGCGGGCGCACGCCACCGTGGTCGACCACCTCGTGCCGCCGATGGCCCGGGCCGAGACCTACGACGAGATGGCCCAGCTGGAGCACTTGCTGGATGAGTACGCCCAGGTGCAGGCGATGGACCCCGGCAAGCTGCCGACACTGCGGCAGCAGATCTGGGACCTGGTCGAGCAGGCCCAGCTGCACCACGACCTGCACGTCTCGGAGACCCCGAGCGAGCAGGAGTTCGACGACTTCGTGCTGCACGTCGACGGGTATCTCTGCGAGGTGAAGGACGTCCTGATCCGGGACGGGCTGCACATCCTGGGCCAGGCCCCCGCCGGGGCGCCGCGGGTCGACCTCGTGCTGGGGATCCTCCGGGCCCAGCAGACCTGGGGTGGCACCGGCGATGCCCTGCCGGGGCTCCGGCGCGCCCTCGGTACGGCGTACGGGCTGCTGGAGTCCGAGCGGGACCAGGTCGACGAGTTGGAGCGGATGGCCCGGCTGCTCGTCGAAGAGACCGACCGGCGCGGCTGGTTGGCCGCCGGCGTCGTCCAGCACGTGCTGGGCCGCGAGCTGCCCGAGGTCGAGCGGGTGCTGGCGTTTGCCTGCGACGAGCTCGTCCCGCGGCTCGACCGGACGACCGACGAGCTCGACAACCTGCTGCACGGGCTGTCCGGCGGATTCGTGCCGGCCGGGCCGAGCGGCTCACCGACCCGCGGCCTGGTCGGGGTGCTGCCGACCGGACGCAACTTCTACTCCGTCGACCCCAAGGCGATCCCGAGTCGCAACGCCTGGGAGGTCGGCAAGGCGCTCGGCGACTCGCTGCTGGCCCGCTACGTCGCCGACCACGGCGACTACCCGGCGTCGGTCGGCCTCGTCGTCTGGGGAACCAGCGCGATGCGCACCGCCGGCGACGACATCGCCGAGGCCCTGTGGTTGCTCGGGGTCAGCCCCGTCTGGGACCAGGCGTCGCGTCGGGTGACCGGGCTCGAACTCGTCCCGGCCGAGGTCCTCGGCCGACCGCGCATCGACGTTACGCTGCGGATCAGCGGATTCTTCCGCGACGCGTTCCCACACGTCGTGACGATGCTCGACGACGCGGTCCGGTTGGTGGCGGCGCTCGCCGAGCCGGACAACTTCGTGCACCAGCACGTGCAGGCCGACCTCGCGCTCGGCACCGACGAGCGGCGGGCCACCGCCCGGATCTTCGGCTCCAAGCCCGGGGCCTACGGCGCGGGGTTGCTGCCATTGATCGACTCGCGTGACTGGAAGACCGATGCTGACCTGGCCGAGGTCTGGGCGGTCTGGGGTGGCTATGCGTACGGCGCCGGGCTCGACGGGGTCAATGCCCGCAGGGACATGGAGCGGGTCTACACCAGGGTCCGGGTGGCGGCGAAGAACCAGGACACCCGCGAGCACGACATCGTCGACAGCGACGACTATTTCCAGTACCACGGCGGCATGGTGGCGGCGGTTCGTGCGCTCACCGGGACGTCACCGGAGGCCTACGTCGGGGACAGTGCCGTGCCGGACACGGTCCGGACCCGCACCCTGCAGGAGGAGACGCACCGGGTCTTCCGGGCCCGGGTCGTCAACCCGAAGTGGATCGCCGCGATGCAGCGGCACGGTTACAAGGGCGCCTTCGAGCTGGCGGCCACCGTCGACTACCTGTTCGGCTACGACGCGACGGCAGGGGTGGTCGACGACTGGATGTACGACAAGCTAGCGAGCGCCTACGTGTTCGACGAGACCAACCGGGCGTTTATGAAGCAGAGCAACCCGTGGGCGCTGCGCGGCATTGCCGAGCGGCTGCTCGAGGCGGCCGACCGGGGGCTCTGGGAGGAGCCGTCGGCGCAGGTCCTGGACCGGCTGAAGGCGACCTACCTTGAGCTGGAAGGCGATCTGGAAGGCGATTAGGCCTACTGCGGCCGGAGGGCCATCCACAACGCGATGGCGTCGCTCGTGCCTGGGTTGCTCCACGAGTGCGGCTGGACGGTGCGGAAGTGCAGGGCGTCGCACGGGCCGAGCACGAAGTCCTGGCCGTTCACCACGAACTCGAGCTGACCCTCCAGCACGTAGATGAGCTCCTCGCCCGGATGCTCCAGCGGCTTGGTCCCGCTGTTCGCGCCGGCAGCAACGGTCGCCCGGGCTCCGGCGATGTTGAACCGGCCGTAGGTGCCGCTGATCCCGGCCAGGTCGATGCCGCTGTGCGAGGTGTAGATCGGCCGCTGTTGACCGTCGGGGGTGTGCACGGTCGGGTCGGTCGGCACCTGTTCGTCGACAAACCACGCGACCGGCCGACCGAGTGCACCGGCCACCTTGAGCAGCGTCGTGATGGTCGGCACCATGCCGCTCTGCTCGATCTTGTGGATGGCCGCGGCGGACACGTCGGCCTGCTCGGCAAGTTGCTGCAAGGACAGCCCCGCCTGCTTGCGCAGCCCGCGGACTTTGGGCCCGATGCCGCCGACGATCCGGCTGAGGTCCTCGGTCACCCTGGTCCTCTCCCGCCGAACGAACGGCCGAAACGTTTCGTCCGCGTCAACTTCTGCGCGGGGGCCTTGACGTGGTTGCGGTGTCTGTCCAACATAGTGGACGACTCGTCCCCCATCCTCAACGTTCAGAGAGGCCTTTCATGGCCAAGCGCATCGTGGTCGTCGGCGGGGGTGCCGCCGGCATCGGTGCTGCGGGCGCTGCCAAGGGCACCGACCCGACGGCCGAGGTCATCGTCTACACCGAGTACCAGGACGCGGCGTACAGCCCCTGTGGCATCCCCTACGTGCACGGCAAGGAGATCCCGGACTTCGAGCGGCTGTTCCTTGGGACCAAGCAGCAGTACGCCGACCAGGGCATCGACATCCGGTACGACACCCGGGTCGACTCGTGCGACCTGACCGGTAAGACGGTGTCGGTCGGTGGCCAGCAGGTGCCCTTCGACGCGCTGGTGATCGGCAGCGGGTGGGACTACGGCAAGCCCGACGTCCCCGGCAACGAGCTGTCCGGCATTTACTACATGAAGAACATCCGCGAGGCGATGGAGTGGGACAAGGTCCTCGACACCGTCACCAGTGCCGTCGTCCTCGAAGCCGGACCGCTCGGCCTGGAGATGGTGACGGCGCTGGCCCACCGCGGGATCGAGACGCACCTGGTCGACCCCACCCCGTGGGCCCTGTCGATGGCCACCGACCCCGACATCGCCAAGCCGGTCGAGGACTCCTGGGTCGAGATGGGCGTCAAGCTGCATTTCAACACCAAGCTGGAGGAGATCCTCGGCGACGCGGACGGCGCCGTGCGCGGCGTCCGCACCTCCGACGGCGAGATCGGCTGCCAACTGCTCGTCGTCGCCACCCACAAAGTGCCCAACACCGCCCTCGGGCAGGCCGCCGGGCTGAAGGTCGGCACCGCCGGCGGGTTCATCGTCGACGAGACGATGCAGACCTCCGCCAAGTACGTCTGGGCCGCCGGTGACTGCATCGAGGTGCCGCACGGCGTGTCCAACGTGCCGGTACAGGGGTTGTCCGGCAGCCACGCCTACAGCCAGGGCAAGGTCGCCGGCGTCAACGCCGCCGGCGGCAGCCGCGCCTACCAACCGGTCTACGTGCCGTGGGGCATGGTCGCCGGCAAGTGGATGATCGGTGGGGTGTCCTTCAGCGAGACGCTCGCGACCGCGCTCGGCGTGCCGTTCGTGATGGGGGTCGCCCAAGGCATCTCGCGGGCCCGCTACTACCCCGACATGAAGCCGGTCAAGGTCAAGCTGCTCGCCGAGCCGGGCACCCTGAAGCTCATCGGCGCCCAGCTCGTCGGCGGCGAGGGCATCAAGGAGCGGGCCGACTTCCTCGCGATGGCGGTGCGCACCGGCATCACGCTTCGTGACCTGGCCACGATGGAGAACGTCTACTCACCGCCGATCGGGGCACTGAACGAGCCGATCGCACTGGCCGCACAGAACGCGCTGACCAAGCTGTGAGCGGCCAACGGCAGTCGTTCACCCGGTGGCTCCGGAGCACCTCCGAACACCACCTGCTCGTCGTGGCGCAGGCCAAGGTCGCCCGCGCCAACGGGCTCACTGCACCCACCCCCAAGGGCGCCGACATCTTCTGGCAGAAGGTCTACGCACCGGCCTTCTACCTGCTTCCCTACCCGCTCCGGGCCAAGGTCGCCAACGCCCTTCCCGGCAGCCACCAGCAGACCTGGCACACGCCTGCCCAGGCGAAAGGCCCGGCCGTCTGACCGAACGGCACGTGAACGGCACGGCAGCAACCCCTCTCGTCAGCACACCCACCCGGCCCAGGAGGCACACCGAATGACCACCAAGACCGTCGACATCCCGAAGCCCGTCGAGGGCGACGTCCTTTACGACACGAGCGAGAAGGTCTTCCCCGACATCCAGGCCGAGCCCGGTCAGAAGGCGTTCGTCTTCATTCACTCGGTGCCCTTCGAGGGCTCCGTCGCCCTTGTCAACCTGCTCACCTCGACCCGCCTGGTGCGCAAGGGCTTCGACGTCAGCATCGTCCTGTACGGCCCGGCGGTGCTGATCGGCTCGGGCTCGCGCGGCTACCCGTCGGTCGGCAAGGAGGGCTTCCCCGGCAACCTGTCGATGAACAAGCAGCTCAAGGTCCTGATGGACGAGGGCGCCAAGATCTACGCCTGCCGTTTCGCCATGGGCGCGCTCTACGGCATGCGTGAGGATGACCTGATCGAGGGCATCAAGGCGTTCAACCCACTCGATGTGCTCGACTCGGCATTGACGGCGTGGCAGGCCGGTGCGTTCCAGCTCAACACCTGGACCGTCTGACCGACTGGCTCAACCCACCGGCCCGCGTCGTACGACGGCCCCGTCCCGCTGGCCGTCGTACGACACTCACTCCACCCTCGACGACAGGACGGTCATGGACGGCGTTCACGACATGGGGGGCAGGCCGGCGTTTTTCGGCCCGCTCAAGCCGCTCGATCCCGGCGAGCCGGCATTCCACCAGCCCTGGGAAGGGCGCGCCTTCGCCGTCACCCTGCTCGCAAACCGTGCGGCGACGTCGTCGAACCTGCATGCCTTCCGGCACGCGCTCGAACGGGTGCCCGAGAAGGAGTACCTCGCCGACTACTACGGCCGCTGGCTCGGCAGCGCCGAGATCCTGCTCGTGGACAGCGGCCTGCTCGCACCGGGCGCGGTCGAGGCCCGGGCCCGGAACCTGCGCGGCGAGACCGTCGAGGAACCAGCCGATCCAGCGCCGCACAAGCCGACGATGGAGAGCGGCGGGGGTGGCAACCTGCGCGCCATCGACGCACCCCGCGCCTTTGCAGTCGGCGACCGCGTGTCGACCAGCAGCGACGCCGTTACCGGCCACACCCGCCTGCCCGGCTACGCCCGCGGTGTCGCCGGGACAGTCACCGCCCTGCGCCCAGCGCAGGTGTTTCCCGACACGACGGCGCATTTCGTCGCCGAGAACCCTCAGCACGTCTACAGCGTCACCTACGACGCCCGCGACCTGTGGGGCGACGGCGGCGAGACGTTCACCCTGACCATCGACCTCTACGAAAGCTATCTGGAGCGCGCGACGTGACGCAGGCGGAGTTGGAGCCGGGCATCGACCTGGCGCTACGGACCGAGGCCCTGGAGTCGCTGATGCTCGAGCGCGGCCTGGCCGACACCAAGACCATCGAGACGTTCATCGGCATCTACGAGGCCCAGGTCGGTCCGATGAACGGTGCGAAGGTGGTCGCCAAGGCCTGGACCGACCCTGACTACAAGGCGCGGCTGCTGGCCGACGGCACGGCGTCGATCGCCGAGCTCGGGTTCAAAGGGCCGCAGGGCGAGCACATGGTCGTGCTCGAGAACACCCCCGCCGTGCACCATGTCGTGGTGTGCACGCTCTGTTCGTGCTACCCCTGGCCGGTCCTGGGCCTGCCGCCGTCCTGGTATAAGGACTCGGCTTACCGCTCGCGCGTCGTCAAGGAGCCGCGGGCGGTGCTCGCCGAGTGGGGCACCGAGCTCGGCGCCGACGTCGAGGTGAAGGTGGTCGACTCGAGCTCGGAGGTTCGCTACTTCGTGCTGCCCGAGCGACCGGCCGGCACCGAGTCGATGTCGCCAGAGCAGCTCGCCGGGATCGTCACCCGCGACAACATGGTCGGCGTGACGAAAGTCGCTGCTCCGTGACGGCCGTCCTCGACCTCGACGGGGTGGCCGCGCCGCCGCGCAGCAACGGCGAGCTGGTCTTCGCCGAGCCGTGGGAGGGTCGTGCGTTCGGTTTGGCGATGGCGCTGACCGACAGCGGGGCCGTGTCGTACGACGTTTTCCGCGAAGCGCTCATCGCCAGCATCGCCGCGTGGGAGGCGGGCCCACGGGTGCAGCCCTACAGCTACTACCGGTGCTGGCTGCAGGCCCTGGAGCAGGTGCTCGCCGACGGCGGCTTGCTCGGCGGCGCCGAGGTCGGGGAGCGCGCCGCGGCCTTCGCGATCCGGCCGGTAGGACACGACCACGACCACGAGCACGGCCATGACCACGACCACTGAGATCACCGCAGGCACCGGTGCCGCCCGGGATGGCACCAAGATCGCGCGCGCGCTGTGGACCGGCGGCTGGCGCTGCGAGGTCGAAGCCGGCGGCTTCTCCCTGGTCGTTGACGAGCCGACCGATGTCGGGGGGACCGGCACCGGTCCGATGCCGACCGATCTGCTGCTCGCCTCGCTGTCGTCCTGTTACGCCCTGGCGCTGGCGTGGGCAGCCCGCAAGCAGGGCTTCGAGCTGCCCGACCTGGAGGTGACGGCAACCGGGACCTATCAGGGAACGAAGTTCAGCGAGTTGCACCTGAGTGTGGAGAGCAGCCTGGATCCCGAGGCGCTCAGCGCGCTGTTCGAGCCGGCCAAGCGGGCCTGCTACGTGTCGAACACCTTCGCGCACGTCCCCATCATCACCGTCGCCCTGGCCTGACAGACTTACCCAATGGCACCCGAACACGGCTCCCACGGACACATCCACGACGAGGCGTGTCAGATCGCACACGGGGATCGGCCCGTCCCGGCCAC
>JAYUMN010000006.1:0-2831 GCA_043762595.1 Frankiales bacterium | reverse complement strand
AGGTCGCGACGACCTGCTGCACGACGAGGTCATCCAAAACGAGCCGCTCGCCCAGCCCCCGGTCGCGGATGTCGGCGGCGTTGGCCTGCTGGGCCGCCGCGGCCGCTGCCCCGTCGGCTGCGCTCGCCACGCCGCGCTTGGCCAGGACGACGACGCTCACGTCGATCACGACGGCAACGACCAGCAGGAGCACGGCCGTGAACCCGATGATGAGCAGCAGGACGCTGCCGTCGTCGCCTCGGCGGACACGGTGGCCGGGCGCGTCCGGGCGAGCCGTCATCGGCCTGGCCTGAACTCGTCAACGACCCCGATATGGGACGCCGTCACCAGGATGCCAGGCGCCCGGCCGCGGCCCAGGACAGCGGGAAAGACCGGGAGCAGCACCGTGTAGCTGACGGTGACCCGCACCCGAGAGCCTGGTTCGAGGCAGGCTCCGCCCAGGCAGGTGATCACCGGCGGGCTGCTTGTGCTCATCCCCTGGTCCTTCATCGCGAGGGTGACCGCCGCGTCGGCGCGGGCCTGCCCGTCGGCGGCGGAGTCCGCCCGGGCGTAAGCCCGACCGGCCTGGCGGGCCGCCTCGGTCACGCCGAATGCGGCCCGCTGCACCTGGAACCCGGCCAGCAGGACATAGACGAGCGGCACCATCAACAACACGGCCAGGTAGGTGAACTCGACCAGGGCGTTGCCGGCATCACCGGTCGCCTGGCGCGCTGTCACCTCGACTCCTCGAGGGCGTGCCCATGCACCGTGATCGACACCGGACCGGCGGGCAGGAACACCACCGGCAGCGGGCCGGAGACGGTGATCTCGACGACGGGGGCGCCCGCCACGGTGACCTGGCTGGCGGTGTAGGTCAACCGGTCGGCGATCGTGCGGCTGAAGGCGTCGGCCACGACCGAGCGGGTGCGGACCACACCCTCCTCCGGTGTCCGGTCGGCGTTGGCACCGTAGCGGGCCCCCTCAGCCGCAGAGGCGACGAGCACGTTGCGGACGTGCAGGATGAATCCGACCTGCAGCACGAGCAGAAACAGCACCACGACCAACACCGAAACGAGGATGAAGTCGACCACGGCCGCGCCCGCGTCCCGGCAGAGTGCGGCCCGCCGGGGGGCCGGGGGTGCCACTACGGCGACGTGACCGAGTTGAGCGCTTTGGTCGGGATGTTGCTGAGCTCCTTGTTGGCCACCCCCCACACCAGGGTGACCAGGCCCGCGGTCATGATCGTGATGAGGACCCAGCCGGGTATGTCGCCACGTTCGGAGCCTCCGGCGAGCGCGAGCGACTGCGCGCGCACCATCAGGGCGGTCGGGGTCAGGACAGCGAGCTTGGACCAGGACATGGGCTACCTCCAGGGGTTGTGGGCACGGTTCGATGTCGGTGGCCGCTGGCCGGTGCTCATCCGGCGATCAGTCGCAGGCCGTAAAAGCCCGGGAACAGGGCGAACAGCACGGTCACCGGGAGCACCAGGAACACGACCGGGACCATCATCGCGATCTCCCGCCGACCGGCCGACTCGAGCAGCTCCCGCTTGCCCGCCTCGCGCACGTCGACGGCCTGGGCGCGCAACACCTCGGCCAGCGGCGTCCCGCGCTCGACTGCGATGGCCACGCCGTCGACGAAGCGAGCCAGCGGGACAAGCGAGGTCCGGCGGGCGATGCCCTCCAGCGCCTGCACGAGCGACGCTTCGCTACGGGCCTCGGCGAGGGCCCGTCCCAGCTCACGGCTCAGCTCTCCACCGGAGATCCGGGTCACCCGCTCCAGCGCGCCGACCGGTCCCTCACCTGCGGTGACGGCAAGGGCCAGCAGCTCGGCGATGGTCGGGAACTCCTCGAGCATCTGCGCCTCCCGCCGGGTCACCTGCCTGGTGAGCCACCTGTCTCGGCCGAGGACGCCGAGGACGGTGAACAACCCGGCCGACACCAGCAGCGCGACCGGGTTGGTGCCGGAGCCGCTGAGCATCGACAGCAGCGCGAGGCCGAACGCGGCGGCCAGGCCGAAGCCGCCCCAGACGACCTGCTCGGCCCGGAACTGCTCGACCGTCATCTCGCCGCCGGTCTGCTCCAGGCGGCGCCGCACGCTCGTCAGCCCGCCCACCCAGCGCTCGACCACACGGGTCAGGTCACCCAACACCGGCCGCAGGATTCGCTCGAACGTAGGGAACGGCGTGAGCGTCTGGTTGCGCTCGAGCAGCCTGGAGGCCCGCGGTGCGTCGCGCAGGTACGGCGCGAGCCGGGCGTCCAGTCGCGGCCGGCGCGACATCGGGGTGCCAGTCGCGGCCAGGAACAGCCCCCCACCACCAAGGACGCCGAGCCCCACGCCGGCCAGCACGCCGCTTACCCCGCGCCCCCCGCCGTACGCCGGGGCAGTGGCCGGCCGGTCACCGCAGCACCCGCTGCTCCGCGGGGAGCCGAGCGATCCGGAGCATGACCCGGTAGGCCAGGAAGCTCACACCGCCACCGACCAGAAGCACGAGCGCGCCTGCTGGCTGGTTGTAGGCGGCCACCGCGCTGGGCTGGCTCGACAGCAGCAGGAGCAGGATCCACGGCGCGCAGAGAGCGAGCCGGGCGGCGTTGACCGTCCAGCCCTGCCGCGTCTCGAGCTCCGCCCGGGTGCGGGCGTCCTCGCGCAGGAACGTCGACAGCGTCCGGAGCAGCCGACCGAGGTCGGTGCCGCCGACCTCCCGAGCCATCCGCAGCGCCTCGACCACCCGGTCACCGACGGGGTCGGCAAGGTTGGCTTTGAGCCGGTCGAGCGATTCGTTGAAGCGGCCGGTGGCGCGGTAGTCGGCGCCGAAGCGGCGTAAGGCCGAGCGCAGCTGATCGGGTCCGCGG
>JAYUMN010000005.1:0-3390 GCA_043762595.1 Frankiales bacterium | reverse complement strand
GATCACTACCGGGTCCTCCGCCGGGTCGTCGTCCAGGACGACGACCTCAAGCAGGCGACCGGCGCGATCGGCGGGACGGGTGACGAGGTCCCTGCCGGGGCCAGCGACGACGCGAAGCGGGTTGCGGAGGGCGTGCAGGATGTCCTCGTCCAGCACGCCGTGCTTGCGCGCGCTATCCGCGATCTGCACTACGACAAGGTAACCCTGTCGCGACGTAGCGTCAAGGCGACCTTGTCTTTGCCGTGTCGCCCTACGCCAGGCAGTGAGGTGGGACCGCAGGGCAGTGGTGGTGTGCACCCCGACGGTGACCGCGCCGACAGTGACGGTGATGACGGGCCGTCCGGTCGGCCCGGCGCTGCTGGTGACTGAGTGGCGCTGCTCGGCGCTGACGTTGCACAGCACACTCAGGTCCTCCCCCGCATGCCTTCGGGTGGCGGTTGCGGGTGGGAACTCCGGCAGTCGCACGCTGCGGTTGACCTGCTCGGCGTCCTGCCAGGCACTCACGTGCGAGTCGATGGCCCCTTGGTCGTAGGCGCAGGTCAGGTAGGACCCGACCCCGACTGCGATGTACGGCGCTCCCCCCGCGCCCACCGTCGCTGTAGGCGCGGACAGTGACCTCCTGCGGCCCCCACACCGCGAACTGCACCGCAACGACCAGCTCACCAGCGCGTAGCCCGCGCCGGACCGAGGGCGTGCTGGTGTTGGTCGTACCGGTGGTGCTGGTGCTGGTGCCCATCGGAGCGCCCCTGTCCTGCCGGACGAGCCGAGCGGGTGGGCCGATGTCCCCCGGCCAGAGGGCGGTGGGATCCACCCACCGCCGCGAAGTCCGCCCGCAGGAGTCGCAGAGGCTCGGTGAGCAAGGAAGCAAGCCCAAGATGCTCCCCGCGGAGCGACTGGGAAGGATCTTGGGCGCCTCGCTTGGGGAGGGCGGCCCCGCACAATCCGGGGGGCAGCCTGTACAGGCACAGCCGGCCGCAGACCGACCAAGAAGGTCCCGTCAGGGGCCAGCCGCCTCACACAGCTGCTTGGGTTGTTGATGCGGTGAGGGCACGTCGGCGTCGACGTGTCGAAAAGTGCGGTGCAGGTCGGGCAGGTGCTCAACGGCCAGGAGTCAGCGTCGGCTCCACCAGTCACGCGCGCCGCGCACCAGCCGTGCTGGTGCAGGGCTGCAGCCGGTTCCGGCCCGGGGCCTTCCGAGTCGGGGCCTTCCGAGGGGTGGAGCGGAGCGGCCCCGCACACTCCGGGGGCAGCCTGCACGTAACGCCGCCGGCCGCAGGCCGACCGGGCACGCTCACCCGGACCGTCGGTCGGGTCATCAGCAGCGGCCGGTGATCGTCCCGTCCTGGGCCGTTTAGGTGCGCTGCTCAGCGATCGTCCTTGGCTGGCGTCTCCGGCCGATTCGGTGCCCGCGCAACACCGCGCGACCACCGCCGAGCGTCGTACATCGCAGCAAACCCCTGGTTGGCGTCGGAAGCGACAGCTTCGTCCTGCCCCAGGCGGAGGTTCAGTCGTGGTCCACCGCGGTGGTCCACGATGCCGTGCAACTCGCCCAGCACCGCTTGTCAGTGCTGTGCTGCGTGCGTGGTCATCATCGGTTAAGGCGCCGCACAGGTCAGCACCGCACCAGGTCACTGGGAACAGCCCACCGCCCGGGTGCGGTGCGGCACGGCGTGACCGTGCTGCGGAAGCCCGCGACGACGCCGCTAATCAGCGGGGCCGCGGGCCCCGCCAAATCCGGGTCGGACTCCGCTGAGGCCCTGGTACAGGCATGCCAGTGCCTCAGACCGGCTGAGGGCGGGGGTCGAGCGCGACCTCAGCGCTGGTTACCGCGCGGACCTGCTTGCGCTGATGGTCCGGAAGCCAGTGGGCGGGGCGGCGGCGAGCTAAGCACCGCGGTACGCCCGCTGCCGGGGGGTCTCTTCGGAGCGAAGCGATCGGATGCGAGCGATGACCGCCTCACCCAGCAGCCGGAATGGGCCGCAGTGTTGCGGGGCTGCTGACAGCTCTGGGCCGGCGCTACCAAACCAGGGTTGTCAACCGGCTTCGCTGGATATGACGCACGTGCCGCAAGGCAACGTGGGTTCTGTGGCTGTTCCATCGTGCTGTTTGCTAAGGAGGTGGACGGGCGTGTGCCGGCATGAGAGCTACCCGCTTCCGGTCATGCTGCGGTCAGCTCGAGAGGGCCGGGACTTCCTGCGGCGGTGCTTGACTGACTGGCACCTGCTGACGCTGCTCAGGGACATTGAAGTCGCGCTCAGTGAGTTGATCACCAATGCGGTCCTGCATGCGGGACCGCCGGTGACCGCGAGTGTGAGCTGCGCCGACCAGGTAATCGAGATTGCGGTCTCCGATGGTTCGCCGTCGTTGCCGTTGATGAGAAGCCACCGGTTCGATCTCGATGGGGACCTGCGTCGAGTGCTCGCCGCAGAGGCGGGATTCGGTGAGGTGCTTGATGAACGCGACCCGCGGCTGCACATCGACGATGCCGGCTCGGTGTTTGGTGGCCGGGGGCTGCTGCTCATCGACGCGACGGCACATGAGTGGGGGGTCAGCTTGCTGGCTGACGGCAAGTCGGTGTGGATGCGCATCCCAGCGCCCGACAACTGGCCGCATGGCATCGGCTGCCCGTGCTCAACGTCGCACCAGGCCATCACGTTGGCATCCGGCCGCTCCGCCGTGCACCGCGGTCAGTAACCGACCTATGTCCTGCTGGGCCAACAGTTGAGCGGAGGTTCCTCCACTCGGGCACCGCGCAAGGTCGCGATCAGCGGCCACGCCTGCAGTTGCTGTCGCTATGGTCGAGCAAATGGCGGAGGTCAGCGGTGACGACCTGAGCCCTGCAGCGTCCGGGGTCGGCAGGTTGGCCGAGGCGCGGCTGCGGCTCGCGCTCGAGGCCGCCGGGATGGGGTTGTGGGACTGGGATCTGGTTTCCGGTCGGCTGGTGTGGGACGAGCGCAGCGCCCAGATGTACGGCACGACCCTGCAGGAGTCGTCAGGTTCGATCGCCGATGTCGAGACGCGGGTGCACCCCGATGACTTGGAATATCTCCGGTCCGCGCTGTCCGGGGCGATCGACGTCGCTGGCGCGGTGGAGGTGGAGTTCCGGGTCGTGTGGCCGGACGGCTCGGTGCACTGCCTGTACGGCCGCGGGCAAGCCCTGACCGGGCCGGGTGAGCCCGTCGAGCGCGTGATCGGGGTCAACGTTGACGTCACCGACGTCCGCAGCCAAGCCCACGAACGGACCGTCGACGCCGCCAGGATGGCCGGGTTGGTCGCGGTCGCGCAGGCGCTGGGCGGCGCCGACACCGAACAGGCTGTCCTTGAGGTCGTGACCGGACGCGGTGTGACTGTCCTGGGGGCGCAACGAGCGGTTCTTGTCCTTCGCCATCA
>JAYUMN010000004.1:0-2874 GCA_043762595.1 Frankiales bacterium | reverse complement strand
GGCGCGCGGGGCACGACGCAGGTCAGTCACCGCTACCTCGGGACAGGGCCGGTCGGGCCGAATGTGGTGATTACCTGGGCGGGCTCCTACACCGTCGATCGTGGGGCGACCCAGCTTGTGGTCGGGACCGCGCAGACCAGCGGCCCGCCGACGGCGTTGCAGGTGGCGCAGGCCCAGTCGGAGCTGGTCAGCCGCTGACCTACCCCTCTGGGCGCAGGATCAGGTCCGCGACCAGCCCCGTCCATCCGGTTTGGTGTGACGCCCCGAGCCCCTGGCCGGTGTCGCCGTGGAAGTATTCCGGGAACTGCAGCAGCCCCGACGGCCAATTCCCAGCCGGCCGTTTTCCGTCTGGTCCTGGTAGCCACAGCGAGACCAGCCGGTCGGTGAGGTCCCGGGTCGCCTCGGCGAGCGGCACGCCGCCCACCACGAGCGAGGGGTGCGCGACAGCGGTCCGACGTAGCGCCCCGATGAGCAGCACGTTGACCGGCATCCACACCGGGCCGCGCCAGTTGCTGTTGCCGCCGAACAATCCCGATCGCGACGGCCCCGGCTCGTAGCCGACCGGCGGTAGGCCAACGCCCGCGTCGTAGGGCGCGTCGAGGTGCCGGCGCGACAACGAGCGCAAACCGTGTGGTGACAGGAACTCGTCGCTGTCGAAGACCGCTGCCAGCACGCGGGCTACCTGCGGTTCGGTCAGCACCGACAGGACATGGTCGTGCGCCGCGCCTGGGTCCAGGCAGGCCTCGCCAGCGACTGCGGCGTACTCGGGCCGGACCTGCAGGAACCGGTGCAGCCGGGCCGAGAAGTCGGGTAGCGCCGCGAGTGTCGCGTGGTCGACCACCCGCAGCGCAGCGAGCACGATGAGCCCGACGACGCTGCGCACCCGCATCGGCCGGCGGCTGCCATCGGGGGCGTGCAACTGGTCGTAGACGAAGCCGTCCTGCTCGTCCCACAGGCCGAGCCGCACGACCGCGGTGGCAATCCGGGTGAAGTGCTCGAAGAACTTGGTGGCGACGTCTTCGTAGGTGCGGTCGTCCCGGGCCAGCACCAGCGCGATCTGCAGCAGGTCCAGGCAGTACATCGCCATCCAGGCCGTGCCGTCGGCTTGTTCGAGATGCCCGATCCAGGCCGGTGCATGGCTGCGATCGAATGGCCCGACGTTGTCAAGACCGAGGAAGCCACCGGCGAACAGATCGTTGCCCTCGTCGTCCTGGCGGTTGACCCACCAGGTGAAGTTGAGCAGCAGCTTGTGGAATACCCGTTCGAGGAAGTCGTGGTCGATGCCGCCGGACAGGTGGAACACCTCGAGCGCTGCCCAGGCGTGCACCGGCGGATTGACGTCGCCGAAATCCCACTCGTACGCCGGCAGCTGGCCGTTCGGGTGCATGAACCACTCGCGGCACAGCAGCAGCAGCTGGGCCTTGGCGAACTCTGGGTCGACATGGGCGAGCGCGACGGTGTGGAACGCGAGGTCCCACGAGGCGAACCACGGGTACTCCCACGGGTCCGGCATGCTCATCACGTCACGGCAGTCGACGTGCCGCCAGCCCGCGTTGCGTCCCGAGCGCCGCGCGGTCGGCGGTGACGGTTGACCGACATCGCCGTCCAACCAACGGTTCACGTCGTAGCGGTAGAAGCATTTGCCCCACAACATCCCGGCCAGCGCCTGGCGCATGATCGGCGCGCGGTCGGCGGGTACGTCGCCGAGTGCGGCGTAGAACGCGTCGGCCTCGTCCCGCCGCGTCTCGAGCAGGGACTCCGCGGCTGCCTCCCCCGGTCGGGACAGCCGCACCACCATCGTCGCCGTCTCACCCGGCCCGGCCTGCAATACCTGATGCAGGGCCGCCCTCGTGCCAGTCCGTGCCGGGTCCACCGACGCTGCGCCGCTCACGACGTGATCGCCGATGCCGTCTTTGGGAAAGGCCGGGCCGTCGGTGCCGTAGCGCAGCCTGGTGTTGGTCTCGTTGTTGCAGAACACCGGCTCACCCGGGCCGGTGAGCAGCATGGCGCCGAGCGTCGGGTGAGTGGCCAGAAGCCCCTCCCGCCAGATGATCTCTGGCACCGGCTGGCCGAGATGCCACGTCCAGGTGTTGCGGAACATCAGTGTCGGCAACACGTGCAGCACCTGCTCGACCCTGCTGGTGTTGGTCGCCGACAACCGGAAGACCATCGATTCGGGGCCGTCCTTTGCGACCTCGAGCCCAATCTCCCAGCAGCCGTCCAGCGCCCCGGTGTCGGCCAGCTCTAGCTCGGGTTCGTCGCGGGACCGGGGGACCCGCAGCTCGGCGTACGGGAAGGGGGTCGTCGGGTAGCGGTAGCGCCACGACAGGTAGGACGACGTAGGGGTGGCGTCGACGTAGAACCACTCTTCCTTGGCGTCCTCGCCGTGGTTGCCCTCGGCGTTGGTCAGCCCGAAGATCCGCTCCTTGAGCACCGGGTCGACGCCGTTCCAGAACGCCCAGGTCAGGCACAGCCGCTGCTGCTCATCGCAGATCCCGGCCAGGCCGTCCTCATTCCACCGGTACGCCGTACTGCGCGCGTCGTCGTGGGTCAGCGAGCCCCAGGCGTCACCGTCGGCGGAGTAGTCCTCGCGGACGGTGCCCCAGGCCCGCTCGGCGACGTACGGCCCCCAGAGTCGCCAAGGCTGGCTGCCGGCGTTGGCCTCGGCCAGCCGGGCGTGCTCGGCCGACTGCGGATCGTTGGTCATGCCCGGACGCTAACCCGTCTCGGTGGCACCGCGACCAACGTCTCATAGAAGATCCAAGCCGATCGGCGTTGCGTTCCGTGGCCGCTGGTGATCCCCGCAGCGCGGGCCAGCACTCACCGCCCGCCTCCTGGGAAGAGGGAGGAGATGACAAGCGTCAAGATGGGCAG
>JAYUMN010000003.1:0-9693 GCA_043762595.1 Frankiales bacterium | reverse complement strand
TCGCCTACGCCTCGCTGATCGAGTACATCTTCGCCGGCTGGCTCGGGGTTTACGTCTACCGGCTGCACAACGTCCCGGCGTTCGTGCCGCCCGGGCACGGGCTGGTCTATCTGGCGGCGCTCGCCATCGGCCGCAGCGGCTGGGCGCACCGGCACCAGCGCGGCCTGCTTGGCGTGACCCTCACCGCCTGCGCGGCGTGGGCGGTCTGGGGCCTTGTGTTGTCACCTCGACCTGATGCGCTGGGGGCGTTTTGGTTCGGCTGCCTGCTCGTGTTTGCCCGGTGGGGGCGCAGCCGGCTGGTCTACGCCGGGGCGTTCCTGGTCGTGAGCTACCTGGAGATCGTCGGCACCTCGCTGGGCACCTGGGCCTGGCAGCTGCACGACCCGACCGGCCTCGTCACCATCGGCAACCCACCGAGCGGGATCGCCGGTGGCTACGCCTGGTTCGACGCCGCGGCACTGGCCCTGACCCCGCGGCTGCTGGCGCGGTGGGACGCCCGTCGGACTGGCTCCGGCGTCGGCGTGCGGGCCAGCAGCACGATCGCCCCCAGCCGGTGATCAACAGGACATCGGTGCGCGACCCGGGCGGTGTGTCGCGCAGCACATCCCTGATGATCACGGCGAGGTGCTGGCAATGAGCGTGCTGGCCCGTTACGCCGAGGTCCTGCGACCGCCCGGCGCTCGGGCGGCGCTCGCCGCCAGCACGGTCGGTCGGCTCTCGCTCAGCAGTACCGGGCTCGGCGCCTTGCTGCTCACCCGCGCTAGCACCGGCTCCTACGCCGCAGCCGGGGCGGTCTCGGCGGCATACGCGATCTCCTTCGCCCTGGCGGCGCCGGGCCGGGCCCGTTCGGCCGATCGGGTCGGTCCGGTCCGGGTGCTCGTGCGCTGCGGCCTGCTGCATCCGCTGGCCCTGCTGGCGCTCGTGCTGTTGGCCGGGCAGGACGCACCCGCGGTTGCGCTGGCCGGCGCCGCGATGGCGGCCGGGGTCACCGTGCCGCCGATCGGGTCGGTGATGCGCGCCCTCTGGGGCGATCTCGCCCCGGGGCGGGCGCTGCAGACGGCCTACTCCCTGGAGTCCGTGGTCGTCGAGCTGTGCTTCGTGGTGGGGCCGCTCCTCGTCGCCGGGCTCACCGCGCTGTTCGACCCGGCCGCGCCGGTGCTGGCTGCGGCGGTGCTCGCTGCCGGGGGCGCTCTCTGGCTCGCGCGGGTGCCGAGGCTGCGGGCCGTCGAGCCGCACGCCGACCGACCCACCTCGATGGCCGGCCCGCTGGTCTCGGCGGCCGTCCGCGCGCAACTGCTGACGGTGCTGTGGATCGGGGTGGGGTTCGGCGCCATCGAGGTGGCCGTGCCGGCGTTCGTCGAGGAGCACAGCAGCCGGCCCAGCGCGGCCGGGGTGGTGCTGGCCGTCTGGAGCCTCGGCTCGGTCCTCGGCGGTCTGGTCTACGGCGGGTTGCATCCGCGGGCCGGGGCGCACCGCCAGCTGCCGGTGCTCGTGGGGGCGCTCGCCATCGGTGCGGTCCTGCCGGTGCTGTCGCCGGGGGTGCTGCTGCTTTGCGTCGCGCTGTTCGCCTACGGTTCGACGATCGCGCCGTTCAGCGCCTGCAACTCGGTGCTGCTCGGTGCCTCGGCACCGGCTGGCACCCTGACCGAGGTGTTCGCCTGGAACGGCAGCATGATCTTTGGCGGCGCGGCGCTCGGCAGCGCACTGGCTGGTCAGCTGGTCGGGCCGTACGGCGCGGTCGCGGCCCTGCTGATCACTGCCGCCGCCGGGCTGCTGACCCTGCTGTCGTCGGTGATCGGGTTGTCGGCGCTGCGCGCAGGCGCGTCGGTCAGCGCACCTGCAGCGCGCTGAGCACCTCATCGTGCAGCAGGCCGTTGCTGCACACGACGCTGCCGCCGTCAGCGGTCGCCCGGCCGGTCAGGTCGGTGAAGCGGCCGCCGGCCTGCTCGACGATCACCTGCAGCGCAGCGAGGTCCCACAGCGACACCGCGGGCTCGAAGGACGCATCGACCGCGCCCTCGGCGACCAGCATGTGTGACCAGAAGTCGCCGAATGCCCTGGTCCGCCAGCACCGCTGCGACAGCGACAGCAGCCCGGGTAGCCGGCCCTGGTCCTGCCAGCCGGCGAGGCTGCTGTAGGACAGGTGCGCGTCGGTGAGTTGGCTGACCCGCGAGACGCCGAGTTTGGTGCCCTGGGACGGCGACGCCCCGGCGTATGCGCCGAGGCCGGTGGCGGCCCACCAGCGGCGGCCGAGCGCGGGTGCGCTGGCGACCCCGACGGTGGTGCCGCCGTTCTCCTGCAGCGCGATCAGGGTGGCCCAGACGGGCACGCCCCGAACGAAGTTCTTCGTGCCGTCGATCGGGTCGAGGACCCAGCGGCGCGGCCCCACACCGGTGCTGCCCTGCTCCTCGCCGAGCACCGCGTCACCGGGACGGTGTTCGGCGAGCAGGTCGCGCAGCTCTCGCTCGACGGCGGTGTCGGCGTCACTGACCGGGGTGAGGTCGGGCTTGGTCGAGACCTGCAGGTCGAGGGCGCGGAACCGGGCCACCGTGATGGCGTCGGCCCGGTCGGCGAGCTGATGGGCCAGCGCCAGGTCGTCCTCGAGGGTCATCCGGGGCCGAGCACGAGCGAGCCGTTGTGGCCACCGAAGCCGAAGGAGTTGCTGACCGTCGGGCCGGGCGCCCAGCTGCGCGGTTCGAGGACCACGTCGACCTCGATCACCGGGTCGACGTGCGAGGTGCCCATCGTCGGCGGCAGCTCGCGGTGGCTGAACGACAGCAGCACCGACGCCGCTTCAAGAGCCCCGGCCGCGCCGAGGCCGTGACCGGTGACGCCCTTGATGCTGCTCACCGGGACCGCGCCCGCGCCGAAAACGGTGGTGATGGCCTGCGCCTCGGCCTCGTCGTTGAGCGGGGTCGAGGTGCCGTGGGCGTTGACCGCCCGGATGTCGGCCGGTGTGAGGCCGGCGTCGTCCAGCGCGAGCCGCATGCAGGCCGCGGCGCCGGCGCCGCCGGGGGAGGGCGCGGTCATGTGGTGGGCGTCGCAGGTGCTGGCGGCGCCGAGCACCTCGCCGTAGAGCGTGGCGCCGCGGCTGAGCGCCGCTTCGCGCTCCTCCAGCAGCAGGACGGCTGCACCCTCGGAGATGCAGAACCCGTCCCGACCGACGTCGAAGGGCCGAGACAGCCCGGAGTCCGACAGCGCCGTCATCTTGCTGAACGCCGCGACGGTCGTCGGCGTCATCGACGACTCGGCGCCGCCGGCAAGGACCACGTCGCAGCGGCCGTCCGCGATCAGCCGGGCGCCCGCCCCGATCGAGTGGGTGCCGGCTGCGCAGGCGGTCGTCAGTGTCTCGCACGGCCCGCGCCAGCCCAGGCGCAGCGAGACCGCAGCCGCGCCCGCGTTGGGCATGACCATCGGGATGGTGAACGGTGAGACCCGGCCCGGGCCGCGCACCGTCAGCAAGCCGACCTGGGTCTCGAGGGTGCCGACGCCACCGATGCCGGTGCCCAGGCTGACGCCCGCCCGGTCGGCGTCGAGCGGCGGCAGGCCACCCGCGTGGTCGACCGCCATCATCGCCGCGCCCACCGCGAAGTGGGTGAAGCGGTCGTGATGGCGTTGCTCCTTGTTGCTCAGCCAGACCGAGGCGTCGAAGTCCTCGACGGTGCGCTCGCGGCGCAGTACCGGCTCGGTCTGCAGGCCCTTCCAGAAGGCTTCGAGGCCGGTGCCGGCCGGGGACACCACCCCGATGCCGGTGACGACGACGCGCCGGGGCGCCGGGCGGGCCCTCACCGGCTGACCACGGCCTTGCGCAGGGTGCGGCGCACGAGCTCCTCGACCATGCCGTAGGTCCGGACGTAGCCCCACACGTCCTGCGGCAACGACACCCCGAACTCGTCTTCGATGCTCATCCCCCACTCGATCGCGGCGAGGCTGTCGACGCCGAGGTCGTCGCCGAGCAACGCGTCAGGGACGAGGTCACCTGCGCCGACGTCGAGCCGGTCGGCGGACAGGGCGAGGAGCCGCTCGTGCAGGTCGTCCGAGGCGGTCACGCCAGCAAGCCTACGAGGTGCGGCACGATGCGCGGCATGAGTCGTTCGGTGCTGGTGACAGGTGGCAATCGTGGGATCGGACTGGCGACCGCCCGGGCGCTCGCCGGGGCCGGCCACCGGGTGGCGGTCACCCACCGTGGCAGCGGGCCGCCGGAGGGCCTGCTCGGGGTGCGGTGCGACGTCACCGACCTGTCCTCGGTCGAGGCCGCCTTCGCCGAGGTGGAGGCCGCTCAGGGACCAGTCGAGGTGCTGGTCTCCAACGCCGGGATCACCGACGACCAGCTGCTGCTGCGGATGAGCGAGCAGTCCTTCGCTCGGGTGCTCGACGCCAACCTCACCGGGGCGTTCCGCGTCGCCAAGCGCGCATCGCGCCCAATGCTCAAGGCCCGGTGGGGGCGGCTCATCTTCGTGTCGTCGGTCGTGGGCCTGTCGGGGGCGGCCGGGCAGGCCAACTACGCCGCCAGCAAGGCCGGTCTCGTGGGGTTCTCGCGGTCGCTGGCCCGCGAGCTCGGCAGTCGCAGTATCACCAGCAACGTCGTCTCCCCGGGCTTCGTCGACACCGACATGACCGCGGAGCTGTCCCAGGCGCGGCGGGCGGAGATCCTCAAGACCATTCCGCTCGGCCGGACCGCCACCGCCGAGGAGATCGCCGGGGTGGTCGCGTTCCTGGCCGGCGACGCCTCGTCGTACGTCACCGGCGCCGTGCTGCCGGTCGACGGTGGCCTCGGGATGGGCCACTAGCACCGACTGGCTAGGGTCGGCGGCATGGAGCGCACCGAGGTCCTTGACGTGATGCGGGAGAAGGCCGTCGAGATGCTCGAGGTCGAACCGGACGCCGTCCAGGAGGACAAGTCGTTCGTCGACGACCTCAAGGTCGACTCGCTGTCGCTGGTCGAGTACACGATGGATCTCGAGGACGCGTTCGGGATCGAGCTACCCGAGGACGAGCTGACCGACCTCACGACCATCGGGGCCTTCGTCGATCTCATCATGACCAAGCTCGGCTAGCGCGGTGCAGCAGCTGACCGGTCTGGACGCGGCCTTCCTGGCGCTCGAGACCCCCGGCGTCTACGGCCACGTCGGGAGCGTCTGCATCCTCGACGCCGCCAACGCGCCAGAGCCGGTCACCCTGGACACACTGACGCGACTGCTTGAGTCGCGCCTGCACCTGGTGCCGGTCTTCCGTCGCCGGCTGGCCGAGGTGCCGTTCGGGTTCGATCAGCCCTACTGGATCGAGGACCCCGATTTCGACATCGAGTTCCATGTCCGCGAGATCGCCCTGCCCGCACCGGGAGATGACAAGCAGCTTGCTGAACAGGCGGCCCGCCTGCATGCTCGACCACTCGACCGCAGCCGCCCGCTCTGGGAGCTCTACCTGATCTCGGGGCTCTCCGGCGGCCGGGCCGCGGTCTACAGCAAGGTGCATCACGCAGCGATCGACGGGGTCGGCGGCAACGACGTGTTGGCCGCCCTGCTCGACCTTACGCCGCGGGGCCGCGACCTCGAGCCGGCGCCGCCGTGGTCGGGTGACCACGTGCCGGGGCCGGTCGAGTTGCTGACCCGCAGTGCGGTCTCGATGTGGGGCCACCCGGCGCGCGCGGTGCGGTTGTCGACCCAGCTCGCCTCGTCGCTGCCCGGGATCATGCGCAACACCGCGATGCCGCGGCTGCCGGTACTCGACCGGCTCCGGCGGCGCAGCCAGAGCGCCGTACTCAACCAGAGCAGCCTGCGCGCACCGGCAACGCCGTTCAACAAGCGCATCTCGCCGCACCGCCGTTGGGCCTTCTGCACCGTTTCGCTCAGCGATGTCAAGAAGGTCAAGAACGCGCAGGGCTGCACCGTCAACGACGTCGTGATGGCGCTGTGCACCGGCGCGCTGCGTCGCTGGCTGCTTGAGCACGACGCGCTGCCGGACGCGCCGCTGATCGCGGCCGTCCCGGTCTCGGTCCGCAGCGACGCGCAGCAGGGCGCCGGGGGCAACCGGGTCTCGACGATGATCGCGCCGATCCCGACCGACGTCGCCGACCCGGGTCAGCGGCTTGCGCTGGTCCACGAGGCCATGCGGGCGGCCAAGGAGCAGCACGGTGCGTTGCCCGCGGACCTGCTCGCCGACGCGGCGCAGTTCGCGATGCCGGCGCTGGCTGGCCAGGCCGCGCGGCTCAACGCCCGGTTGCGCCTGCTCGAGTGGCTCAGCCCGTTCAACCTGTTCATCTCCAACGTCCCAGGGCCCAACATCGCGCTCTACTACGCCGGCGCGAGATTGCTTGCCTACTATCCGTTGTCAGCTATCGCGCACGGCCAAGGGCTCAACATGACCGTGATGAGCTACGAGGATGGTCTGCACTTCGGGCTGCTGTCCTGCCGCGAGCTGGTTCCCGATCTCGACGCGCTGGCCCACTATCTCGTGGACGAGCTCGATGAGCTGCTCGCCCTCATCCCCGCCTGACCCCGGAGTGTTCCCGTGCCCGTCCCCATCACCGGCTATGCCCACGTCCGCCTGACCGTGACCGACATCGAGCGGTCGCGCGCCTTCTACGACGCGGTCTTCGGCTTCCAGGTGGCCTACGAGTTGCCGGCCGACGCCGATGCGGCCACCACGCAGGCGCTCGGCTTCCTCTACGGCGGGGTGATCTACAGCTTCGGTGGCGGGCTGCTCGGGCTGCGTCCAGTGGCCCCCGACGGCGACCGCTTCAGTGAGAACCGCTCCGGCCTCGACCACCTGAGCTTCACCGTCGCCGCGCTGGCCGATCTGGAGACGGCCATCGGGGTGCTCGACGGCCTCGGCGTCGAGCACGGCCAGGTGAAGCACCTTGGCGCGGTGTCGATCCTTGAGTTCCGCGACCCCGACGGCATCGCGCTCGAACTCTGCGCACCGAACTAAACTGTTCGGGTGATCACCGAGACCCTGCCCTCGCCGGTGCTCGCGGCCCGCCGCCTGGCCGACGACTTGCTCCGCCCGCAGGCAGAGCAGGTCGACGTCGGCGCCGTACCGCGCTCCCATCTGGACGCCCTCGCCGCTGCCGGTCTGCTCAGCCTCACCGCACCTCCCGCGTACGGCGGGGCAGGGGCGCCCGCGCGGGTGGCTCGCGAGGTCACCGAGCTGCTGGCCGGGGCGGACGCGGCGACCTGGTTCGTCTCGACCCAGCACGCGATGCCGCTGGGCATGCTGGCCGCCTCGAGCAATGGGCCGCTGCGCGAACGGCTGCTGCGGCCGCTGTGCACCGGGCTGCTGGCCGGGGTCGCGGTGGCCCACCTGCGCCGACCGGGTCGACCGGCCGTCACCGCGACCCGGATCGACGGCGGCTGGCGATTCGACGGGCACGTCGGCTGGATGACCTCCTGGGGCCTCTGCGACGTCTTCCTGCTCGCCGGGCTGTCCGGTGACGGCCGGGCCGTCTTCGCCCTGCTCCCAGCCGTCCAGGGTGGCGGCCTGACGGCGAGCCCGCCGATGCGCTTGGCGGCGATGCAGGCAACCTCGACGGTGACCCTGGAGCTGGACGGCCTGGTCGCGACCGACGCCGACATCGTCGCGACCGAGCCCTACGACGGGTGGCTCGCGGTCGACCGGGCGAAGACCGCGAACATCACCCCCGCCGTCTTCGGGCTGCAGGCCGACACGGTCCGCCGACTGGCCGAGACCGCCACCGACCGGGGTGATGCCACCGCCACCGAGCTGGCCAGCCGGCTGCGGGACGAGGCCGACGCCCTGCGGGTACAGGCCTACGCACTCATCGACCATGTGCCAGCGGACGAGCAGATCGAGGACCGGCTCGCCCTGCGGGCCGAGGCGCTCGAGTTGCTGGTGCGCTCTGCCACCGCGCTCGTCACCGCTACAGGCGGCAGCGCCATGGCGGTCGGGTCGGCGCCGCAACGCCGACTGCGCGAGGCCGGCTTCATGCTGGTGCAGGCCCAGACTGGCCCGGTCCGCGAGGCCACCCTGCAATTGCTGCTGGAGCGCACGCCGTGAGCTGGCGTCTCACCGACAGCGACTGGAACTCCTGGCCGGACGGGCTGACCGACTCCCAGCTGTGGGCGCAGACCGCCGACCTCGAGCTCGACGGGATCGAGCTCGGCGTCTATGACGCGGCCGTCGAGCTGGCGCCCGCGCGGCTTGCCGCCCTGCCCGGCACGGCGCCGGTGACCGACGTGCTGCTGTCCTTGCCCGCGTCACGCTGGCCCGGCGGGGCGTTGTCCGGCGACCTCGACCGCCTGCTGGCACAGGTGCGGGCCTGCGCCGAGGTCTGCCGCGAGCTAGGCCTCGGGGTGCTCGGCGTGTGGCCGGGCGCCGACCCGGTCGGCGCCGGGGTGCTCGACGGGATCCGCCGGGTGGTCGATGCGGCTGGCGACATCCAGATCGCCCTGGAGTACAAGCCGGACACCGCGGTGGCGACCTGCGACGCTGCGATCGCCCTGTGCGCAGCCGTGCCCGGCCTCGGGGTGCTGCTCGACACCGGTCATGCCTACGCCAACGGCGAGGACCCGGCGCTGCTCGTCGAGCGGCTCGGCGGGCTGCTGCTGCACTGCCACCTCGGCGACGCCGCTCCCGGCGGAGGCGACGACGACCTGCCCTGCGGGCGGCTGCACGACTTCGCCCCCTTCGTCGCCGCGCTTGACGCGGCCGGCTGGTCCGGCACGGCGTCGTTCGACCTCTACGGCGCGGTCTCGAGTGGCCTGCTGACCGGCGGGCAGGCGGTCCGCGAGAGCCGCGACCACGTCCTGGCCACCCGCTCGTGAGGGCGGTCGTCGCCCACGGCCCAGGTGATTTCCGGCTAGCGCAGGTGGAGGACCCGGTCGGCGGCCTCCTCGTCGAGGTCGAAGCCGCCGGGGTCTGCGCCGCCGACCGGATGCTCTGGACCGGCCGCCATCCCTGGGGGGCGCTGGCCTGGCCCTTCGTCCCCGGGCACGAGCTGCTCGGCCGCGACCCGGCCGGCCGCCGGGTCACCGCCGAGGTCAAGGTGCCCTGCGGTTCCTGCCCGGCTTGCGCGCGCGGCGAGGACCACCTGTGCCCGCACGGGCGGCATCTGGGCAGCGGCTTTCCCGGCGCGTTCGCCGAGCGGGTGGCCCTGCCGGCCGGCGCCCGGGTGCACGAGGTCCCCGAGGGCCTGAGCACCGAGCAGGCGGTGCTCGCCGAGCCGATGGCCTGCGCCCTGCACGCCGTCCGCCGGGCTGGGGTCCGACCCGGCGATCGGGTCGCCATTGCCGGCCTCGGCGGCCTCGGTGCGCTCGCGGTACACGCCGCCCGCGCGCAGGGGGCGGCGCACGTGACGGCGGTTGTCCGCAACGATGACAAGACCCGCCTCGCACGGGAGTTGGGCTATGACGCCGTGACGAGGGAGCCCTCCGGTGCGGCGTACGACACGGTCCTTGACGTGAGCGGATCGGTCGATGCGGTGGCAGCCCTGCTCCATTCGGTGCGGCCGGGTGGGCGGGTCGGTGTCTACGGCGTCTACCTCGAGCCGCTGCCGCTCGACCTCAACGCGCTCGCCGAGTTTGGCGAGTTGACTGTCAGCGGCGGACATCTCGCCCCGCGCTGCTTCCCCGAGGCGATCGCCCTGCTGCACCTGGTCGACGGCGCGCTCGTCGTCACCGGCACCCATCCGCTCGAGCGGCTCACCGACGCGCTCGAGGCCCCGCAGCCCCGCCT
>JAYUMN010000002.1:0-1514 GCA_043762595.1 Frankiales bacterium | reverse complement strand
AGGGTCTCGGAGAAGCGCGGCTCGGCGGCCGGGTCGTGCCACAGGCCCTGCTCCTTGGCGTAGGCCTCGGTGAGAGCGACCTGCTGGGCCGGCCGGCCGGTGAGCCGCAGATAGGCGAGCGTCTCATCATCGATCGGGAAGATCGCGCAGGTTGAGCCGTACTCCGGGCTCATGTTGCCGATCGTCGCCCGGTCGGCGAGCGGAACGTTGCCGACTCCCGGTCCGTAAAACTCTACGAACTTGCCGACGACGCCCTGCCGGCGCAGCATCTCGGTCACCGTGAGGACGAGATCGGTGGCCGTGGCGCCGGCCGGCAGCTCGCCGGACAGCTTGAAGCCGACCACCTTCGGGATGAGCATGCTGACCGGCTGGCCGAGCATCGCCGCCTCGGCCTCGATGCCGCCGACACCCCAGCCGAGCACGCCCAGGCCGTTGATCATCGTGGTGTGCGAGTCGGTGCCGACGAGGGTGTCGGGGTAGGCGAGGCCGCCCCGCTCGAAGACGACCCGGGCGAGCCGCTCGAGGTTGACCTGATGCACGATCCCGGTGCCCGGCGGCACGACGGCGAAGTCGTCGAACGCCGTCTGACCCCACTTGAGGAACTCATAGCGCTCCCGGTTGCGCTCGTACTCCAGCTTGCCGTTGATGGCGAGCGACTGGGCGCTGCCGAAGCTGTCGGCCACCACCGAGTGGTCGATCACCAGCTCGGCTGGGGCGAGCGGGTTGATCTTCTTGGCGTCGCCGCCCAGGTCGGCCATTGCCTCGCGCATCGCGGCGAGGTCGACCACGCAGGGCACGCCGGTGACGTCCTGCATGAGCACCCGCGCGGGGGTGAACTGGATCTCGGTATCGGGCTCGGCCTGCGGGTCCCACGCGGCCAGTGCCCGGACCTGCTCGGCGGTTGTGTTGACGCCGTCCTCGGTACGCAGCAGATTCTCCAGCAGCACTTTCAGCGAGTACGGCAGTTCGGTCGCCCCCGCCACCGCCGAGAGTCGGAAGACGTCGTAGGACGTCCCGTCCACGTCCAATGTCCCGCGTGCCCCGAAGCTGTCCAGGCTCGTCATCGTGCATCTCCCTCGGTCGTCTGAGCTCACGCTAGTGCGGTCGTGGACGGCTGCGCACCGCGTACGGCGCGTGCAGCCGGTGGGCCCGGCCGGCTGCGGTTTGCGGCGCTCGAGGCCCCGACGGACACCTCGGCCACTTCCCCCGTCGTACGACCGGAACGAACCGTCTCGTCGGAGACCTTCGCCTCTGGCCGGGAGGCCACCGCCCACGAGCCGGTGATCCCACCGGCTTGCGGTGGGCCGTCAGCGCGAGCGTCCCGGTTGACCTCCGGTTACCTGGCTGGCCCGAGGACGGCTTTGCGGGCACCGCGTAGGCGCCCGGCGGGAGATGCGATTGAGATCGACACCGCTTGTGAACAACCAGGCAGTGGGCGAGCCGGGTTCGACGGTCGGCTGTGGGTGTCCGCTGCTGCCGCGCTGTGCATGATCCGTACTCCCGGCTACCTTCAG
>JAYUMN010000001.1:0-3233 GCA_043762595.1 Frankiales bacterium | reverse complement strand
GACCTGTCGGCCCCGCTGCCCACCGATGAGGCGGTCTTTGGATTGCTGGCGCAGTACCCCGGCAGCTCGGGCGCGATCCGGGACCTCGGCCCACTGGTCGAGCGGGCCCACGAGCTGGGTGCGCTGGTGGCCGTCGCCGCCGACCTGCTCGCGCTGACCCTGCTGCAGAGCCCCGGTGACGCGGGGGCCGACCTCGCCGTCGGGACCAGCCAGCGGTTCGGCGTACCGCTCGGGTACGGCGGGCCACATGCCGGCTATCTGGCCGTGCGCACCGGGCTCGAACGCTCGATCCCCGGCCGGCTCGTCGGGGTGAGTGTCGACGCTGACGGCGCACCGGCATACCGGCTCGCGTTGCAGACCCGTGAGCAGCACATCCGCCGGGAGAAGGCGACCAGCAACATCTGCACCGCGCAGGTGCTGCTCGCGGTGATTGCCGGGATGTACGCGACCTATCACGGCCCGCAGGGGCTGCAGACGATCGCCCGCCGCACCCATCGCTACGCGACGCTGCTGGCCGCCGTCCTCGGCGCCCCGGGCGGTTTCTTCGACACGATCCGGGTCAGCGTGCCGGGGCGGGCCACCGGCATCGTCGAGGCGGCCCGGATCGCCGGTGTCGATCTGCGCCTGGTCGACGGTGACACCATCGGCGTCAGCACCGACGAGACGACCACCCGTGACCACCTCGACACCGTCGTCACGGCCTTTGGCCTGCCGGCACAAGACTGGGACGCCCTGGACGCCGGCACTGCGGACGCGTTGCCGGCCGGCCTCGCCCGGACGTCGTCGTACCTCACGCACGAGGTCTTCAGCAGCCACCACAGCGAGACCTCGATGCTGCGCTACCTGCGCCGGCTGTCGGACAAGGACCTGGCGCTCGACCGCACGATGATCCCGCTGGGCTCGTGCACGATGAAGCTCAACGCGACCACCGAGATGGAGCCGATCACCTGGCCGGAGTTCGGCGCGCTGCACCCGTTCACCCCGCGTGAGCACGCCCGCGGTTACCGTCAGATGATCACCGATCTCGAGCGCTGGTTGTGCGAGATCACCGGCTACGACGCCTGCAGTTTGCAGCCCAACGCCGGCAGCCAGGGCGAGTTCGCCGGCCTGCTGGCGATCCGCGGCTACCACCGGGCCAACGGCGATACCGACCGGGAGATCTGCCTGATCCCGGCGAGTGCGCACGGCACCAATGCGGCCAGTGCGGTGATGGCCGGGATGAAGGTGGTGGTCGTCGGCACCACCGCGACCGGTGACGTCGACCTCGAAGACCTTCGCGCAAAGATCAGCCAGTACGGGCCGAGGCTGGCCGCACTGATGGTGACCTACCCGAGCACCCACGGGGTGTTCGAGGCGGCGATTACCGACATCTGCGCAGCGGTGCACGACGCTGGCGGCCAGGTGTACGTCGACGGCGCCAACCTCAACGCGCTCGTCGGGCTCGCCCGGCCCGGTCACTTCGGTGCCGACGTCAGCCATCTCAACCTGCACAAGACGTTCTGCATCCCCCATGGCGGCGGCGGCCCCGGCGTGGGACCAGTCGCGGCCCGCGCTCACCTCGCCCCGTACCTGCCCAACCACCCGTTCGACGACCAGGCCGGCCCGGCGACCGGTCCCGGCCCGGTCAGTGCTGCGCCGTACGGCAGCGCCGGGATCCTGCCGATCAGCTGGGCCTACGTCCGGCTGATGGGCGGCGAGGGGCTGACCCGCGCGACGCAGGTGGCGGTGCTGACGGCGAACTACGTCGCGGCGCGGCTGCAACCGCACTTCCCGGTGCTCTACACCGGCCGCGGCGGACTCGTCGCCCACGAGTGCATCGTCGATCTGCGCCAGCTCACCAAGGACACCGGCGTGAGCGTCGACGATGTCGCCAAGCGGCTCGTGGACTACGGCTTCCACGCACCGACGATGAGCTTCCCGGTCGCCGGGACGCTGATGATCGAACCGACCGAGAGCGAGGACCTCGCCGAGCTCGACCGGTTCTGTGACGCGATGATCGCCATCCGGCGGGAGCTCGACGAGGTTGCGGCCGGCACCTGGCCCGTCGATGACAATCCGCTGCACGGGGCGCCGCACACGGCGGACTCGGTGCTGGGGGAGTGGGACCGGCCCTACACCCGGGAGCAAGCGGCGTTTCCGGCCGGTGTCGACCGGGGGAGCAAGTACTGGCCACCGGTCCGCCGGATCGACGGGGCCTACGGCGACCGCAACCTGGTCTGCTCGTGCCCACCGCTGGACATCTCGGCGAGCTAGGCCGCGCGGCAGGCCGGCCGGTGCGGGGCGACGCTGCGCCGATCGGGGAGCAGCTCGCCGGTGTCGTCGAAGACGACCACGCCGTTGCAGAGCAGGGTCCAACCCTGCTCCGGGTGGCGGCTGATCGACCGGGCCGCGTCGTGGTCGGGCGCGGTCGCCGGTGGGCAGGTGGGTCGGTGGTCGCACATGGCGTGTTCCCGGTCGGAAGTGGGTGAGGTGTTCCTGCATCATCGGAGAACCCCCCGTCGCGCTGGATACTCACAAAGGATGGTTGTGGACGACGCCCCGCCCGGCCGTCCGGCCCAGTGGTCCGGGCAATTGACCGAGCTCGACCGGTGCGAGGACGCCGCCGAGCTGCCCGCATTTCTCGCCGGGCACGGCCTGGCGGGTGAGATCGCCGGCCAGCGAGGTGATGTCGCGGTCGCGCTCCTGATCGGGGCTCGGGGCTGCGCCTCGCTCGGCGCCGTGCCGCCGGGACCCCCGAGCCCGGTCGGCGTGCCAGAGATCGCCGCGGTGGCCTACCGCCAGGGGGGTGGCCGGGCCCGACCGGTCGGCGGCGCCGCGGTGCAGCCGTGGGTGTGCACCTGGTCCGACGCCCAGCATGCAGCGGCGGTCGAGGTCGTCCGGGCAGCGATCAGCCGGGGCGAGCTCTACCAGGCCAACGTTGTCGGGCACCGGTCGGCGCCCTACACCGGGGATCCACTGGCGCTGGCCCGGGCAGTCGCGGCGATGACCGGTGCGGCGTACGGCGGTGTGCTGTCCGGGCTGGGCTGGACGATCGGTTCGGCCTCCCCCGAGCAACTCGTCCGGGTGGTGGGGGAGCGCATCACGACCGTGCCGGTGAAAGGCACCCGGCGAGTCGAACCCGGCGGTGCGCAGGCGCTGCGGGCCAGCGAGAAGGACCGCGCGGAGCACATCATGATCGTCGACCTGGAGCGCAACGACCTGGCGCGGGTCGCCCGGACGGGCACCGTCGAGGT